>JAGDAS010000020.1 GCA_017959385.1 Paludibacteraceae bacterium | reverse complement strand
GTCAGACGGCCGGTGAATACATACGTGGTGCCGGCTGTCAGCGCTTGGTCATCGCCCGAAAGTACGACATACAGGTTCGCATAGTTGGCATTGCCGACATTCACCGTTACCGAATTTCCGTTCACGGTATGCAATCCGTTAATTTGGTTCCAGTTGCCGTTATAGTTCACCACGTTGCGCGAAGCCGTGATCGTGCTGAACGTATTGTGGCAAGGCATGCTCGATCCTTCGGTCGTGGTGACGTTGCGTGTTGCGCGGTTGGACGTGTTGCCGGCGGCATCGTATGCCTCAACGGCAATCTGGTAGGTGGTTTCGGGTTGCAATCCCGTTACGGTGTACGAGTTGGTGTTGCTGCTGCCCACCTTCGTGCCGTTCACGTAAATATTGTATCCCGTTACCCCGATGTTGTCGGTCGAAGCGGTCCAGGTCAGGCCGATGCTGTTGGCGGCTGCATTGGCGGTGAGGTTGCCCGGCGTCGAAGGTTTCTCGGTGTCGGGTTGCGTGTTTGCCGCGTCGTAGAAGTACAAGTTGGCATAATAGAAGTCGGTCAGCGAAGCATTGTCAAACTTGAACTGGTTGATGTTGTTCAACACCGCACCGCCATTGACCGTGGCAGTGAAACTGGTGAGCGGAATATCCAATTGGTTCCAAGAACCGCCGGTCACCGAAAGGGTGTAGGCGCTTTCGCCCGTGCCGCCGGCTTGTGCCGTGTTGATGATGCTGACACGGATGGTACCAGAGTTTTGTGCAAACACATCGATGTGCATTTTGTTGTATGTGCTGGCGTTGAGCGCATTGGTTTCCAAACCTTGGTAGTTCATGTTGGTGACATGAATGGCATTGACCGTATTGTCAATGGCGGCGGCACCCGATTGTGCCCAGTTCGGATTCACATTGGTAATGTTGGCGTTCGTGCCGTTTACAAACACATCGGCACTGGGCGTGTGGGAGGCGTTCTTGTTGGGAGCGGCGGGAACCACTACCGGCTCGGGGGTATCGCCGCCACCTTCAGCAGACAGGTAGTTGTCGTTTCGGGAATCATCTTGGTAGATGCGCACCCAATCGACATACATGGTAGGCGTGGCCGTGGAATATTGATCCGGATATTCGCCCACGGCGGTACCGCCCATTGCCAGGTTCAATAGCAGGAAGAAATCTTTCTTCATGGCATCCGGGCATCCGTAGCCGGTACCCCCATTGCGATTGGGAACAACCGTATAGTTGTTGCCGTTGCCGTCACATACATAGCCGGAAATGTTGTCGGGAGTCCATTCGATACCGTAAATGAAATAAGCGTTGGCAGGCATCGTGCCAAAGCGGCCGTACACATCCAGGCTGCCGCCGTAATCGGCATTGCCGTTGGCATACCAGTGCAAGGTGGTGGGGGTGATCCGGCCTCCTTGGGAGTAGTTGGATCCCATCTGTTCCATGATGTCAATTTCGCCGCAGCGTGGCCAGCCCACATTGCTTTCGCCGTTCATGTTGGCGCCGTCGTAATTGGAACCCAGCATCCAGAACGCGGGGAATACGCCCGTCGACATGGCAGGCAGTTTGATGCGCGCCTCGATTTTGCCGTAGCGCACTTTCACCTTGTTCTTGGTGTTGATACGTCCCGATTTCCAATAGGCGCCGTACGAACAGTTGCCGTTGACATACGTGTGGTTGTTGTATGTCGCTTTGATGACAAGGTTGCCGTCGCTGACGTAAATGTTGTTGGCATCATTGACATATTCCTGGCGTTCCCAGTTGCCGTTACCATCGCAATTGGTGCCGACGCCCAATTCGTAATTCCAGACATCGGTATTGAGCGATGTGCCGTTGAACTCGTCCGACCATACCAATTGATAGGCGGCGAACATTGGGACAGTGGCCATACAGGCGGCCAGACAGGTAAGAATTCTTTTTTTCATATTTTGATTTGATTTTGGTTTCGCTCATTCAAGCGTACAAATATAGGAAAAAAAAGAGAAAGCGTGAAAAAATCTGACAGATAGTTGAGTGTTGCGTTGTTATTTGATTGAGAATCAGTGAAATAAAAAGCGGGATGAAAATCATCCCGCTCACTTGTTGCGGAGGCCCGATTCGAACGGACGACCTCTGGGTTATGAGCCCAACGAGCTACCTCTGCTCCACTCCGCGATTCGGGTGCAAAGGTACGGCTATTTTCTGAAAAAACAAATATAAATGAAAAAAAATGAATATTCTTGCCCCTTTGACATTCTTTGCGTACTTTTGCACCCAGCATGAAACCAGCTCGCAACAAACTCAGTTTTTTCAAACGCATCCGGGCCAAGTACCGGGTGTCGGTGCTCAATGAGGGGACCTTGGAGGAAGTGCACCACCTGCGTGTCTCCGCCTTGGGAATGGTGGTTGCACTCCTGTTGGGTTTTCTGCTGGTGTCGGTGGGGCTCTATCTGCTGCTGACGGAAACACCGCTCCGCCAGCTCCTTCCGGAAAATGTTGACGCTTCGCTCCGACGGGAGGTGGTCGTGCAATCCCTCCGGGTCGATTCTCTCGTGCAGGAGGTGCAGCTCCGTCAGGAGTATATCAATACCTTGCGCGGGGTGGTGATGGGCGATATCGCCGTGGACAGTACGGTGACTTCCGATTCGATCATCAGCCGCAAGCGTGCCGAGGTGTTTATGGAGAAGTCGGAACTGGAGAAGGAATTTGTGGAGCTCTTCGAAGCCGATGAACAGTATGATCTGGAGTCTTCCGATCCGGCTATGGCCGGCATGGTGTTCTTCAAACCGGTGGTCGGCATTATTACCGAGGTTTTCAGTAGCGAACATCCCGGCGTGGATATCGCCACTGACGACAATGCGCCGGTGTCGGCTGTTTTCGGCGGGGTGGTGATGATGGAAGGCTACCGTCCGGGCGAAGGGCACTATCTGCTGCTGGTGCACAAACAGGGATTCCTTTCCGTATATCGGGGTTGTTCCCGCTTGTTCAAGCATACCGGCGACGTGGTGCATACCGGTGAGGTGATCGGCATGGCCGGTGTTTCCGAGACTACGGGCGGTCACAGCCTGCATTTCGAATTATGGAACGGCATGCAGCCGCAGAACCCCGAACATTACATTCTTTTCCAATAATGAAAAAACAGATAGCCATTCTTGGCTCGACCGGTTCGATCGGTACGCAAGCGTTGGAGGTGGTTGCGGCACATCCCGACCTTTTCGAGGTTTACTGCCTTACGGCCAATAATCAGGCCGATCTGCTGATCCGGCAGGCCCTGCAGTTCCGCCCCAACACGGTGGTCATCGCCAACGAGGCGCATTACGAGAAGGTGCGGGATGCCCTGCAGGACCACGACATCAAGGTCTTTGCCGGTGCCTCCGCCTTGTGCGAAGTGGTGGAGATGCCCGGTGTTGACATTGTACTGACGGCTATGGTGGGCTATGCGGGCCTGGCTCCGACGCTCCGTGCGATAGCCGCCCACAAGACCATCGCGTTGGCCAACAAAGAGACACTGGTGGTGGCCGGCGATCTGGTTTGCCGCAAGGTGCAGGAGTACAAGACCGCTATTCTGCCGGTCGATTCGGAACATTCCGCCATCTTCCAGTGTCTGGCGGGTGAGGCGGGTAATCCGATTGAGAAGATCCTGCTCACGGCATCCGGCGGTCCGTTCCGGACGAAATCGTTGGAGGAAATGGCCAAAGTGACGCGACGGGATGCGCTCAAACATCCCAACTGGTCCATGGGGGCCAAGATCACCATTGATTCGGCCAGTATGATGAACAAGGGTTTTGAAGCCATTGAGGCCCGCTGGCTGTTCGGTGTGCCGATGTCCCGGATAGAGATTCTCGTGCATCCGCAGTCCATTGTCCATTCCATGGTACAGTTCCGCGATGGTAGTGTCAAAGCCCAGCTCGGAGCGCCCGACATGCGTTTGCCGATCCAGTATGCCTTCACGTATCCCGACCGGGTGGAAACGGATTTTCCGCGGGCCGATTTCGCCGCTTTGGGCCAACTGACTTTCGAGCGTCCCGATGTGCAGCGTTTCCGCAATTTGCAGCTGGCTTTCGACGCAGCCGCCCGCGGTGGTAACGCCCCCTGTATCCTGAACGCCGCCAACGAGGTGGCGGTTTCGGCCTTTCTGCACGACCGCATCGGTTTTCTGGCCATGAGCGATCTGATTGCCGACACCATGGCCGGTGCCGCCTTCGTGGAACATCCCGGCTACGAGGACTATGTGGCCTCCGATGCCGAAGCCCGGCAGTTGGCTTCCTCTTTGTTGACCAAATACCTATGATGCAGCTTTTCCAAATGATGCTGGCCCTTACGCTCCTGGTGATGATCCACGAGCTCGGGCACTATACCGCCGCCAGGATTTTCGGCGTGCGGGTGGAAAAATTCTACCTGTTCTTCAATCCCGGTTTCTCGCTTTTCCGCTTCAAGCCCAAATGGAGTGAAACGGAATTCGGTATCGGTTGGATACCGCTCGGCGGTTACGTCAAATTGGCCGGTATGATTGATGAGTCCATGGATGTCGCACAGATGAAGGCGCCGGCGCAACCTTGGGAGTTCCGCAGCAAGCCTGCATGGCAGCGGCTTATCATCATGTTTGCCGGTGTGTTCAACAACTTCCTGCTGGCCGTTGTTGTTTATGCCATGCTGTTGTTTACGCAGGGGGAGCGCTACCTTTGCCTGCAGGACGTGTCCATGGGTATGGATTATGTGGAAACCGCACACGAATACGGATTTCAGGATGGCGACATACTGCTCACAGCCGACGGTGTGCTCCTGGAACGGTACGACGAAGTAAGCATGCGCCGACTGCTCAACGCCCGGGAGGTGAAGGTGCTGCGCGGCGGCGATACGGTTGGCATCGCTTTGGATGAAAATTTCGCCAAACGCCTCATTGCCGAGCAGTCCGGATTGGTCTCGGTACGCATCCCCTTTGTCATGCGGGAGATTATGGCCGATTCGCCGGCTCAGCGGGCGGGTTTGCTGGCGGGCGACAGCCTGGTGTCGGTCAACGGAGTTCCTCTTTTGACGCAGAGTGATTTCGTCGCATGCTTCAAGGAGCACGCTTCCGATACGCTGCAACTGGGTTATGTTCGCGGCGGAACGCTCCGTACTACGGCATTGGTGCCGGACTCGGCTGGTAAAATCGGGGTTTATTGCGAATGGTACGACCATTTTTATCCGGTGCGTACGCAACAGTTCGGTTTCTTCGAATCCTTCCCCGCCGGCATCGCGGCCGGATGGCGCAAGCTGACCGGCTATGCCGACGACATGAAGTGGGTGTTCACCAAAGAGGGTGCGTCCTCCATGGGAGGGTTCGGCACGATGGCCAAGATGTTCCCGAGTCAGTTTGACTGGATTTATTTTTGGAATCTATGCGCCTATTTGTCCGTTATTCTGGCATTTATGAATGTCCTCCCCATTCCGGGGCTCGACGGCGGTCATATCTTCTTCCTGTTGTGGGAAACCCTTACCGGTCGTAAACTCAGTGACCGCTTTATGATCGGTGCACAAATAGTCGGTATGACGCTGCTTATCCTGCTGCTGTTTTACGCCAACGGGATGGATTTGATCCGTTGGTTGGTGGGGTAGTGGAGTATAGTATCTTGAGGAATACGGTCAAGGGAAACGGAGGGACGGTGTCCTTGGCGAGGTTTGTTTTGAAAATTCGTAAAACTTTATTATCTTTGTAATATCTATCGTTGCATACGGAATGAGTGTGCCGGGTGCGGCTGCCGTATGCGATGTTTTTGTGAAAATGGCGTTATTGCGCCTTGCTTGGTCGCTTCAGAATCTGGAAAATTCTCAAAACATGGACTCGAGCATGGCAACAATGATGTCACGCTGTGTGTATATGTCTCTGCGAGGTTTCGCAGGCATAGCATAATTGCGTGGACTTCATGTTGTTTGTGTCTGTCTATGTGGGTTTTCCAGAACCTTGAAGCGGGACCGAACAACGATGGGTTCACGCTTTTTTTATGCTTAAGTGTCAATTTTTGAAAATAACGGAGGATGCCGAAAATCCGATCAAGAGTAGGCGTTTATAAAACATGGTATTATGAAAAGTAAATTTCTTTTTGCGTTGATGCTGGGTGCTTTGTTCGCACTGGGTGCCTGCAACAATGAGAAGGACGAACCCTCCGGAGAGGAAGGGAAACAGGGCGAAAATTTTGTAGGCGGGCATGAGTACGTTGATCTTGGACTGCCGTCCGGAACGCTTTGGGCTACGTGCAATGTAGGTGCATCCTCACCGGAGAAACCGGGTAGTTATTTCGCTTGGGGCGAAACGAGCCAGAAGAATTTTTATGGCTGGAACAACCTGGCGTACTGTATCAGTTATGACGACAACACAGGGCAAGGTTCGTTTTCGAAATACAATGATACGGACGGCCTGTCCGAGTTGCAGGCATCGGACGATGCGGCTACGTTTGCATGGGGAAGCTCCTGGCGTACGCCTACTGGCAACCAGTACAGGGAGTTGGTCAACGAGTGCTCCTGGGTGTGGGCCAAACAGAATGAAGTGAATGGCCTATTGGCAACAGGCCCCAATGGGAAAACGATATTCTTCCCCGCCGCTGGATTTTTCTATGAGGGATATGTAGATGGAATGGGTGAATTTGGCGACTATTGGTCTTGTTCGACATTCCAAGATACCAACGCCAACAGTTTTGCGTTTGGATTTGAGGACGAATTGGACTTTGGGGTTGGCGCGGATGCTCGTATGGATGGCCTGTCGGTTCGTGCCGTGGTGGTACGTTGAACGGGATGCAAAGTATAAAAAAGGTGCGGCCGAAAGGTCGCACCTTTTTTTAGTATACCTTACCTCTTCAGAAGCAGTGCTTTGTAGCAGTTTTGATCGGTTTGCAGCGTAACCAGGTAGCGTCCGCGGCTGAGGCTGCCGACCACAATGGCGCGGTCGTCGGTTTCGCCCCGGAGCAGCGTACGGCCACTCAGGTCCGAAATGGTGTAAAGGCCGTCTGTCTCTGTGTAAACCACATCCCCCGCCGGGTTGGGGTAAAGCTGCAGGGCTTTCGTTGTTGCCTGGGTTTCTTTAACCTTGTTGAGGGTTTCCTCAAAATACGTCCAAATGTGGTCGTACAGGTCGTATCCTTGCAGGTTGCCCAGTGTGTGGTCGGCGTCCAGTACTTTGTAGAATAGCAGGCGCGGATGTTCTTCGTAATCACGCACTTCGGTCCCGGTCAGTTCATCACCGATGCGGGTGGTGTTCTCCTCGTTAAACGCACCATGCCCCTGTGCCTGCGCCAACCGGTTTACATTCGTTTCCACAGCGTCGGCAAACAGATTGCCCTCATAGGTGACCACTTCGTCTGTCCGGCTGTTGATCACCATAACCGGTAGGCCGATAGTGGCCGGAACCTGCACTTCGTGTCCGATGAATCCGCTGACCACTGCGATTTTGGCGGCGCGGCTTTGCCCGCTGAAAGCATAGCGGTAGCACATGGCGCCACCCAGCGAAAGGCCTGTCATCCAGATTTCCGGCTTCAGATTGTAGTCGTCCGTAGCCTGGTCAATGGCCGCATTGATGAATTTCACGTCGTCCACACCGGCTTGCATCTGGACTTTGCCGGCCGCATAGGCGTTGGGGCAAATGTTGGGCGCCATCATGTCCCAAAGGCCGGAATAGGTACCCAGCGAGGCTTTGATGTCGGCGGTCGTGGCCGAAGCTCCCGCATTCCATACATGGGCCAGCGCAGAGGTCGAAAGCATGGGGTATTGGGTGCCGACAAAACTGGCGACACTGTTCACTTCCGCGTCCTGCTCGGCGATGGCCTGCGGTACCAGAATGGCGCATTCGTATGTATTGGCCAGTTCCTGTCCCTTCGCCGCTGGAAGGTAATCGTCCATGGTTTGCCCCAATCCGTGCAGCATGACCACCAGTTGGGTGGGCTCGTCTGTTGCGCGTCCTTCCGGAAAATACAGCGTGTAGCTGCGCGTCCGGCTGTCCACTTCGATTTCGGTTACTTCTCTTGCACACAGGGTCCACGTTGCCAGCAGACCGGTGCATAACAACACAATTTTTTTCATGGTTCGTTGGTTTTAGGGATTTCCTTTTCCGAAGGGGCGGTATCCGCTTCTTCGGAAGGGTCGTCCGTGGTCGTATTTTCAAAATCAAAAATCTCTTCGTCGGTAACGTCCGATTCACTGTACTGATAGGGGATCGATCCTTTGCTTTCGTTGTGCATACGATCCAGCGTGGTCACGACGTAGAAGCGGCAGAGCGCGTCAATGTCGTCCGGAAGCACCATTTGCTTGGCGGTTGTGACCGCCAGGATGCGGTCCGCACGGTTCAGATCGAACGGTTCTTCCGGATAGAACCCGTACACCACATAGCCGCTCACTTTATCCAATTCGCCGGGTTCGTCGCCCGCATCCCATCTCAGTAGCGGCTCAGGACCCATCAGATCCATCCGGAGGTTGAAGGGGGCATAGGGTGGAATGCTGTCCAACCAAGGGTAGGTGGGCGTCAGTACCGGTTGCCGGTTGTGACGGGCAACCTTTTCGCCCGCTCCCTGCTTGTTCTGCAGCAGGGCATCGGCGCTCCAATAGCAGTTGCCGCTTACATGCCGGCAGCTGTCCTCCATGGCCCACTTCTGTTCAAATTGGCGGCGGCTCCGGTTGACGTCCTGGCCGATGTACAGGTTCACTCCCTCCACCGCATGGTCGTCCCACCACTTCAGAAGCGTCTCGTAGTCGGCCTGTGGATGACCGATTTCCCAATAGAGTTGCGGAATGACGTAGTCAATCCAGTGATTGCGCATCCACAACAGAATGTCGGCGTACAACTGGTCGTAACAGCTCATGCCGTTGGTGCGGCTTCCGTCCGGCGATTGTGCGGCATTGCGGTAGATGCCGAACGGACTGATGCCGAAACGCACCCAGGTTGTTTGCTGTTTGATCACATCCGAAAGTTCGTGGATGAGCCGGTTGACATTGTCGCGGCGCCAGTCGTCCTTCTGCGATACCTCGTATCCGTTGTTCATGCCGTATCGTTTGAACGTGTCGTTGTCGGGGAAGGGCAGTCCGCGCAACGGATAGGGGTAGAAATAATCGTCCATGTGGATGGCGTCCACATCGTACCGGGTCACAATGTCCTTGACCACGTTGCAGATATGCGCACGGTTTTCCGGGACACCGGGATTGTAGTACAGACTTTTCCCGTAATGGATGAACAGGTAGCGCTTGTTGTGGTAAGGGTGGTTGTCGTAGAGCGGATTGGCCGTGTTTGAGTTGGCCCGGTAGGGGTTGATCCAGGCATGGAACTCCATGCCGCGCCGGTGGCATTCCTCGATCAGGAACTCCATGGGATCGAAAAAGGGATCGGGACTTTTCCCCTGCGTTCCTGTCAGGAAACGGCTCCACGGCTCGTAGTGCGATACATAGAAGGCGTCCGCTTCCGGCCGTACCTGGAAAAGCAGCGCATTGCATCCGTCTTCGGCGAGCAGGTCCAATTGCTTGGTCAGCGTGTCTTTGATCTCCGCGGTGGTCAGGTTCTTGAACAGGTTGCTGTACACGGTGTGCATCCAAACGCCTCTGAATTCGCGTTTGGCGGAAGCCTGTTCCCGGGCTTGGACGGTTCCCATGAGCCACAGGCAGGCGACGGCAGTCAACCACCCCTTCCGTGTCATTGTTTACGATAAGGTTTCAATAGCTTTCTTCAGTCGTCTCAGCGTTTCTTCCTTTCCGATCAACGAAGTGATGTCGAACATGTGCGGTCCCTTTCCTTCGCCTACAATACACAGGCGGAAGGCGTTCATGATGTTGCCGGTGTGGTAGCCTTGGGCGTTGATCCATGCCATGACGGTTTGCTCCGAATGTTCGATGGAGAAGTCGTCAATGCCCTCCAATACTGTGTACAACTCGCGCATTTCGCGCGGCGAATCCTCTTTCCAGCGTTTCTGACGGGTTTTTTCGTCGTAGGTTTGCGGTGCTACGAAGAAAAAGTGCATGTGTTCCCAAAAATCGGCGACAAAGGTACAGCGTCCCTTGGTCAGGTCAATGGCGGTCAGCACCTGTTGCTTGGGCGCATCCACGCCGTGTTCCTCCAGGATGTGTTGTACATGCGGGTAGAGCTCCTCGGCCGACTTGTTCATCAGATATTGGTGGTTGAACCATTTGCCCTTTTCATAGTCGAACTTGGCGCCGCTCTTGCTGACGCGGTCGAGCGAGAACTCCCGGATGAGTTCGTCCATGGTGAAGAACTCCTTGTCATCGGTGGCATGCCAGCCCAGCAGGGCCAGGAAGTTGACCACAGCCTCCGGGAAATAGCCTGCCTCGCGGTAGCCGGATGATTTCTCACCCGTTTTCGGATCGGTCCAGTCAAGCGGAAATACCGGGAAGCCCAGGCGGTCGCCGTCGCGTTTGCTCAGCTTGCCGTTGCCCTCGGGTTTGAGCAGCAGCGGCAGGTGGGCGAAGCGGGGCATGCTGTCCTCCCAACCCAGATAGCGGTACAGCAGTACATGCAACGGGGCGGAGGGGAGCCATTCCTCACCGCGGATCACGTGCGAGATTTCCATCAAATGGTCATCCACAATGTTGGCCAGATGATAGGTGGGCAGATTGTCGGCCGACTTGTACAACACTTTGTCGTCCAATATGTTGGAGTTGATGGTCACTTGACCGCGGATCAGATCGTCAACGGTGATGTCCCGGCCGGGTTCAATCAGGATGCGGACTACATAGTTGTCGCCGCGGTCCAGGCGCGTTTGTACCTCTTCCTTACTCAGTGTCAGCGAATTCACCATATCGCCGCGCGTGCGTGCATCGTATTGGAAATTGGGCGTTGACTGGCGCTTGGCCTCCAGCTCTTCGGGCGTGTCAAAGGCGATGTACGCATGTCCGTCCTGCAGCAGTTGGTCCACATACTTGCGGTAAATGGGTTTCCGCTCACTTTGGCGGCAGGTGGCGGCACCGTTCGCTATGCCTTCGTCAAAGCGGATGCCCAACCAAGTCAGGGCTTCGATGATGTAGGCCTCGGCACCGGGCACAAAGCGGTTCGAATCGGTATCTTCAATGCGGAGGATCATTTTTCCCCCGTTCTTTTTGGCAAAAAGATAATTGTACAAAGCGGTGCGCACGCCGCCGATGTGCAGCGGCCCGGTCGGACTGGGAGCGAAACGTACGCGGATGTTGGTGTTTGACATGGTGTGTTGTATTTCTTTTATTTCAATTCATTTTCCATAAATGCGTCCGAAATCCGGAAACTGATTTTCCCCCCTTCCGGCGAATATTGGCAGTCATCGCACTGGTACAACCGGTTGATGAGGTCGCAGATTTGTGTTTCGTTCAACGCTTGTCCGGCGCGAATGGCTGTCTGGCGCGCCATTGACAGTGCCAGACGCTGACGGATTTCCGTCTGCAGCATTCCCGGTGTGGTGTCGGGGTCCTGCAGGGTTTCCTGTAGCAGCGTTTGTGCGTGTCCGGCCGGCAGGGTGGCGGGGGTGGCGGTGATGCGCAGTGTGCCGCCGTCGGTTTCCCATCGGAACCCGATACGCTGCAACTCTCCGCTCCATTCACTCAGCAGCGACTGCTGTGCGGCTGTCAGTTCCACCTCCTCCGGAAACAGGAGCTGCTGCGAAGCTGCCGGTGCTCCTTCGCCATCGCGCAGCAGGCGTTCGTATTCAATGCGCAGATGGGCACGGTGCTGGTCAATGATGAGCAGACCGTCCTCACCTGCTTCCATAAGGTATTTCAGTTTGTACTGCCAGTGATGGTAACCGTCGTGGGCCTCCGGGGTCACGGCCAGCGTGGGGCTGGGAGCCTCTTCCACACGCTTGGATGTATCCTCAAACAGTTTGTCCCAGCCTTCCGTGGCCGGTTTGGACTGGTACGATGAGGTGGATGCGCTTCCGCTGAAGGGGTTGTAATGCGGATTGTAGCCGGAAGGGGGCGTCTGTACAAACTCCACGGCGGAGGGCATGGCCGGGATGTCCAGGGCACCTTCGCGGTCGAAATCGATTGACGGGGCGACGTTGGCTTTCCCCAAAGTTTCGCGTACAGCAGCCGTCAGCATAGGGAAGATGGACTGCTCCTGGGCGAATTTTACTTCGGTTTTGGTGGGGTGGATGTTGACATCCAGTTCCGCCGGGTCCACCTCAAAGTAGAGAAAGTAGGCGGGACGCAGGTCGGCCGGGATGATTTTTTCGTAGGCCATTGTGACCGCTTTGTTGAAATAGGGATGCTGAATGTAGCGGCCGTTGACGAAGAAATACTGGTGGGCGCCCCGTTTCTGGGCAAGGGCGGGCAGACCGACATAACCGCTGATTTTGATCAACTGCGTGTCCACGTCCACATTGAGCAGCTGGCTGCCGGTCTTATGACCGAAAATGGCTTCGATGCGCTGATGCCGACCGCCTGCGGGGAGCTGCAGCACCGGGCTGTCGTTGTGGGTGAGTGAGAAGGCGGTTTCGGGATACACCAGAGCAATTTGTTGGAAACAATTGAGGATGGCCCGGAATTCGGCTTCGTTCGATTTCAGGAATTTGCGCCGTGCGGGAACGTTGAAAAACAGGTTTTTCACCGCGAAGGTGGTGCCGGCGCTACATGCTACCGGCTCATTCGCTTCGAGTTGGCTGCCTATCCAGTGCAATTGTGTACCCAGTTCGTCCTCCCTGCGCCGCGTGCGCAGATCCACATATGAGATGGATACGATAGATGCCAGCGCCTCACCCCGGAATCCCATGGTGTGCAGGCTGTACAGATCGTCGGCCGTGCGTATTTTCGAGGTGGCGTGGCGTTCAAATGCGGTGACGGCGTCCTCCGGCGACATGCCTTTGCCGTTGTCTGTCACCTGAATCAGTGTCCGGCCCGCATCCTTGATCACAATGTCAATCTGTGTGGCTCCGGCGTCAATGGCGTTCTCCACCAATTCCTTGACCACCGACGCAGGGCGTTGGATCACCTCTCCGGCCGCAATCTGGTTGATGACGTGGTCGGGCAGCAGTTGTATGGTCTGGTTAGCGGACATAATGCATGAAAACGACGAAGAGCAACAATAAAAATCCTACGGACAGTCCCAGCACCATTTTCTGTCTTTTTTCGCTGCGTGTGCGGTCCAGCGAGTCACGGAAGGCACCGTGCAGGTCGGTGGGACGGACGGTGGTTGACGTTTGCTCCCGTTCCTCCAATCCCAATTGCCGGCGCACTCTTTCCCGCGACTGGGCGATGCGCTCCTTGTGCTCATCGTAGTAGCGGGGCTTCAGGTTGAACTGGCGTATTTCGGTTTTCGGAAAGAATCCCATGGTTATGCTTTAAAATCCAATTCGACAAATACCGGACAATGGTCCGAATGCACCGCCTGCTGGCAGATACCGGCTCCTTTCAGATTGCTGCGGAGCGGCTCGGCCGCCAGTAGGTAGTCGATGCGCCATCCGGCATTGCGGCTGCGTGCACCGCCACGGTAGCTCCACCAACTGTATTGTTCCGGCCGCGGATCGTATTCACGGAAAGTGTCAATCATACCGGTCGATATAAATTCGGTCAGCCATTGGCGCTCTTCCGGCAAAAAACCCGAAACACCGATCTGACGTTCGGGATGGTTGATGTCCCGTTCTTCGTGGGCGATGTTGTAATCGCCGCATACGAGCAGGTTGGGGTGTGACTTGCGCAACTGGGCGATGTAGCCGGCGAATCGGCTGAGAAATTCCATCTTGAAGGCTTGACGCACCTCGCCGCTGGTACCGGACGGAACATATACGCACAATATGCTGACCTGGTCGAAATCCACCCGGAGTGCGCGTCCTTCCGCGTCATATTCGGGAATACCCATGCCGTAGGTTACCTGCCGCGGTGTTTGTTTGCATAAGACGGCCACCCCGCTGTATCCCTTTTTGTCGGCCGAGTAATAGTAGCCCTGATAGCCCAGCCGCTCGAACAAAGCCTGATCGATCTGTTCCGGTTGGGCCTTGGTCTCCTGCAGACAGAGTACATCCGGCTGTTCCCGGGTAATCCAGTCGGCCAGTCCCTTGGTTAGGGCGGCACGGATGCCGTTTACGTTGTAGGAGTAGATGCGCATGGTTTATCGGTTGTGGTATTTCTTGACGTTTTGGAACAGCTTGGATGCGAATACCAGAGCGTTGAGGTCTTCGTTGTCGGCATCAAAGATGGACTCTTTGCTGCCTTCCCACGATTTGTGCCCTTTGTGGATGAAGATGATCTTGTCGCCGATTTCCATCACCGAGTTCATGTCGTGTGTGTTTATGATGGTGGTGATGTTGTTCTCGACCGTGATTTCGCGGATCAGCTGGTCGATGGTCAGCGAGGTTTTGGGGTCCAGACCGGAGTTCGGCTCGTCGCAGAACAGGTAGGTCGGTTCCAGTACAATGGCGCGGGCAATGGCGGCCCGTTTCTGCATACCGCCCGAAATCTCGGACGGGAAAAGTTTGGCGGCATGGGAAAGCCCCACGCGGTTCAGACAGAAGTCAACACGTTCCTTCCACTGTTCCTGCGGCTTTTGCGAGAACATTTCCAGCGGGAAGCGTACATTCTCCTCCACAGTCATGGAATCGAACAGGGCGGAGCCTTGAAACAGCATGCCGACCTCCTGACGCAGGTCCACCACCTCTTTGCGGTTCATCGAGGTGAAGTCGCGGCCGTTGTACAGAATCTGTCCTTCGTCCACGCGGTGAATACCGATGATGCTTTTCATCAGCACCGTCTTGCCGGAACCGCTCTGACCGATAATCAGGTTGGTCTTGCCGGCCTCGAACGTGGCGGAGATGTTGTGCAGGACCGTTACGTTGTTAAAGGATTTGGTTACATTCCGTACTTCGATCATACCAGCATGATATTGGTTAGCAATACATTGAACAACAGGATGATGATACTGCTGTTGACCACGGCTTTCGTGCTTGCCTTTCCGACCTCGAGCGCACCGCCGTAGGCATAATAGCCGTAGTAGGAGGCCGTCGAGGCGATTATGAAGGCGAAGAACAGCGATTTGACCAGCGAATAGGTTACGTAGAAGGGGTTGAAGGCATATTGGATGCCCATGACATAGACCGATGGTTGGATGATGCCCGACGTGAATCCCACCAGGTAGCCGCCGAGCAGGCCGACGAACATACTGAAGATAACCAGTACGGGTACGATAACGACAAAACCGATGATCTTGGGCAGGATGAGATAGTTCGCTGCATTGACCCCCATGATTTTGAGAGCGTCAATTTGTTCGGTGATGCGCATGGTGCCGATTTCCGAGGCGATATTGGAGCCAACCTTGCCTGCCAGAATCAGGCAGAGAATCGTGGAGGAGAACTCCAGCAGCAGGGTTTCGCGTGTGGTCAGACCAGTTACATATTTGGGCAGCAGCGGGTTTTCCGTGTTCAATACCATTTGGGTGGTGATGGCGGTTCCGATAAAGAAGGAGATGATGATGGTGATGCCGAGGGAATCAATGCCCAGTTTCTCGATTTCCTTGACCACCTGCCTTCCCAACAACCGCCAGCGTTGTGGTTTGGAGAACACCTCGAACATGAGTTCCGCATAGCGGCCGATACTCTCAAAAAATCCCATAATCGACTATACTCGTATTTATTTCAAGGTGCAAATATAATGCAATCCTCGAACAATGCCAAGCATTTCGCCGCAAATGACGACCGCGTTCAGGACTGTTTCAGTTCAGGATAGGCGATGCGGGTGTGGTAAATGTTCTTGAGTTTGTCCTTCAACACGCTCTTGGCTTCACCGATCTGACGCAGCGTAAGCGGTGCGTTGTCCAGGTGGTGCTCCGCGATGAGGCTCTCGGTGATGCGGTCCACCAGTTGGTTGATGTTCTCGTCGTTGTATTCCTTCAAACTGCGCGAGGCGGCTTCGACCGAATCGCAGATCATAACGATGGCCTGCTCCTTGGTGTTGGGCTCCGGCCCTCCGTAGGTGAACAGGGCCTCGTTCGGCTTCTCGTCCGGATGGTTGTTGCACCAGGTGTTGTAGAAATACCGCACTTTGTTCATGCCGTGGTGGGTGTAAATGAACTGCAGTACGCTGCGGGGCAGTTGTACCTCCCGGCCCAGGGCGATGCCGTCCGTGACGTGTTTGAGGATGATGGCGGCGCTTTCCTCCGGCTTCAGCTTGTCATGCGGGTTGACGCCTGTTGTCTGGTTCTCGGTGAAGAAGGCGGGATTCTTGATTTTGCCGATGTCGTGGTACAAGGCGCCGGTACGTGCCAGCATGGGGTTGGCATCGACTTTGACGGCGATCTCGGCGGCCAGGTTGGAGACTTGCAGCGAGTGTTGGAACGTGCCGGGGGCGGTTTCGGACAACCGGCGCAGGATGGGTGTGTTGATGTTCGACAGTTCGATGAGTGTGACATTCGAGATGAATCCGAACAGCTTTTCGATCATGAAAATGAGCGGGTAGGCCAGCAACAGCAGAATACCGTTGATCACAAACAGCAGGAACATCGACCAATCCATATCCAGTGCCTCATCGCCCAGCGTCAGCGAGTAGCTGAAATACATGAGCCCGTACAGAAATACGACAATCAGCGCCGTCCGGATCACCTGCGAGCGCTGGGATAAGTCGCTCAGGCTGTTGATGGTGACCATGCCCGCCGTGATTTGCAGCAGCAGGAACTCGAAGGGGATTGGGACCATGATCGAGCAGATGATGACGGTGACGATGTGCGAGTAAAGGCCCGTGCGGGTGTCGAAAAAGGTGCTTACGATGATGGGGAGCAGTGCATAGGGGAGTGCGTACACAAGTTTCTCATGCCCGGAGAACCGGATGATCAGTGATGTGGCGATGACGAATACGGTGATCAGCGACAACATGAGCACAATGTAGCGCTTGCTCGCATAAAACTGTTTGCGGAACATCCGCGTGTATAGATAGAAGAGGCCGATGAGGCAGAGGATAAGCAGCGCCTGTCCGGTGCGCAGCAGCCAGTTGTCGCTGGTGGTTTCCTCCTGCCGCTCCTCCGTGGCCTGCCGCAGTGAGCACAGGACTTTGTAGCGTTGTTCGTTGACAATCTCGCCCCGGTCGATAATGCGTTCGCCTGCCTGAACCAGGCCCGAAGTCAGGGAGAGGTTCTCCAATTCCTCGTTTTTCAGTTTGTTGGTCAGTTCGGCATTGTAGAACAGGTTGGGCTGCAGGTAGCCAGCTACGCCGTGTTGGGTCAGCAGGTCTTCGGTCAGTCCGTCCGGCAGATTCTGCAGCAGGTACTGCATGGCGGTCTGGCGGGTATAGACCGACTCCAATCCGAAACTTTTGCTGATGTTGTTGCGCGTGATGAAGACCAGTGCCGCCTTTTTCTCGGCCATATTGGCGTAGTCGTTGTCGTTGACCAGTCCCGTTTCGTAAATGACAGCCATTTTTTCGGAAAGATAACGTCTGAGTTGTTGCAAAGCCCGTTTTCCCTTCGTATTGGCGGGGTCTTCCAGATTCTCCTCCGCTTGTGTCAAATGGCGTTTGATCAGATCGATCTGCTTGGCTCCGGCCAGCGAATCACAGTCGTAATAGGGGGTGTATCGTTCCAATATGGCGTTGCGTTCCGTCCGAATCTCGTTCTGCGATTTGTAGATGGGAAAGGAGAATTGGGCGGTCAGCAGATCGTACTGCCAGGGTTTGCCGAGCTCAAACTGGTATTTGTATTTGGATTCGCCGGGAAGGCAGATGACAATCACTCCGATGGTCAGGATGAAAAACGTGGTTTTCAGGAGCTCCTCCCAGATTTTTTGTTTTTTCTTGTTGTTCGTGTCGGCCATTGCAGCATAATTTTCAGCAAATATACTTTTTTGCCGGCATTCGACCAAATTTTTATCGAAAGCGTTCCTGATTACACCTATATTATATAGGGCGTATGGCGGATTTCGATCTTTTTTGTAGTTTTGCGCATTCATTTATCTTAAAATCCACAATATGAAGGAAGAAGAAAAGAAACCGTCGTTGAATATCGAACTCCCCGCCGAAGTGGCAGAGGGAACGTATGCCAACCTGGCCATTATCAGTCATTCACCCAGCGAGTTCGTGTTGGATTTTGTCCGCGTGATGCCCGGCGCTCCCAAGGCGAAGGTGAAGTCACGTGTCGTGATGAATGCCGAACAGACCAAGCGTTTGCTGAAGGCTTTGGCCGACAACGTACAGCATTATGAGGAGCAGTTCGGTACCATCAAACTGGCGGAACAGAAGCTGAAGTTTCCGGCCGGTTTTCCGGGTATGCAGGGCGAAGCCTAAGAAAATCAGTATCATTAAGTTAAAAAAATTGAAAATTATTTTGCCGGGCAAAAAACTTTGCCTACCTTTGCAGTCCCAAAAGTGTTTAGACGAAATATTAGATACAATTTATTAATTAAACAAAGTTCAAATGCCTACTATTCAACAGTTAGTAAGAAAGGGAAGAACGGTGCTGACCGACAAGAGCAAAGCTCCTGCCTTGGATTCGTGTCCGCAGCGTCGCGGTGTTTGCGTGCGTGTGTACACCACTACGCCGAAAAAGCCTAATTCTGCATTGCGTAAGGTTGCGCGTGTGCGCTTGACCAATCAGAAAGAGGTTAACTCCTACAGTCCCGGTGAGGGTCACAATCTGCAGGAGCACTCGATCGTGATGATTCGCGGAGGCCGTGTCAAGGATCTTCCCGGTGTACGTTATCACATTGTTCGCGGAACCTTGGATACCGCAGGCGTCAACGGTCGTACGCAGCGTCGTTCCAAATACGGAGCCAAGCGTCCTAAAGAAGCCAAGAAGTAAGAATAAACGACAGTACTAATACTGTTTTGCACATTTGGAGCACACTCGGTTGAGTAAATTGGTTCAGAGGAACCTTTTGAAGCATCGACAGCCAAAACAAAACGGATAAATTAAGAAAACAAATGAGAAAGTCAACTCCTAAAAAACGGATCATTCTGCCCGATCCCGTTTTCGGCGAAGTAATGGTAACCAAGTTCGTCAACCACTTGATGTATGACGGCAAGAAGTCTACTGCCTTTACCATTTTCTATTCCGCCCTTGACAACGTCAAGAACAAGATGGCCAATGAAGAAAAGACCGCCATCGAGATTTGGAAACAAGCCCTCGAAAATATTACTCCTCAAGTCGAAGTGAAGTCGCGCCGTATCGGCGGTGCCACCTTCCAGGTTCCGACCGAGATCCGTCCGGACCGCAAGGAGTCCATTTCCATGAAAAACATGATCGAGTTCTCCCGCAAGCGCGGTGGAAAATCGATGGCCGACAAGCTGGCTGCCGAGATCATGGACGCCTATAACAACCAGGGCGGCGCTTTCAAGCGCAAAGAGGATATTCACCGTATGGCTGAGGCCAACCGTGCTTTTGCACATTTCCGTTTCTAATCAGACAATTCCAGCAAAATGGCTAAAGCAGATTTACATTTTACGAGAAACATCGGTATCATGGCTCACATCGATGCCGGTAAGACCACCACTTCCGAGCGTATCCTGTTCTATACGGGTTTGACGCACAAGATCGGTGAGGTTCATGACGGCGCCGCCACCATGGACTGGATGGCCCAGGAGCAGGAGCGTGGTATCACGATTACCTCCGCCGCCACCACGGCTTATTGGAAGTACAATGACAAAAAGTACAAGATCAACCTGATTGACACTCCGGGACACGTTGACTTTACCGTTGAGGTAGAGCGTTCGCTGCGTATTCTGGACGGTGCGGTTGCCACTTTCTGTGCGGTAGGCGGTGTTGAGCCCCAGTCCGAAACGGTATGGCATCAGGCGGAGAAATATCATGTTCCGCGTATTTGCTATGTCAACAAGATGGACCGTTCCGGTGCCGACTTCTTTGATGTAGTGCGCCAGGTGCATGACGTATTGGGTGCTACGCCCGTAGCCATCCAGATTCCTATCGGCCGCGAAGAGACCTTCAAGGGTGTTGTCGATCTGATCAAGATGAAGGCCATCCTCTGGCACGATGAAACCATGGGTGCCGAGTACTCGACCGAGGAAATTCCCGACGAGCTCAAGGCCGAAGCCGAAGAATGGCGCACCAAAATGCTTGATGCCATCGCCGAGTTCGACGACCAGCTGATGGAGAAGTACTTTGAGGATCCCTCTACGATTACCGAAGAGGAAATCAAACGTGCCATCCGCAAGGGTACCCTGGATATGAAGATTAACCCGATGATCTGTGGTTCTTCGTTCAAGAACAAAGGTGTGCAGACCATGTTGGAGGCTGTTTGCGCCTACCTGCCCAGCCCGCTGGACACCGCCGAAATCATCGGCCACGATGTGCACGATGCCGAGGTGGAAATTGTCCGTCACCCGGATGAGGATGAGCCGCTCTGCGCTTTGGCGTTCAAGATTGCCACCGACCCCTATGTAGGCCGTCTGTGCTTCTTCCGCGTATATTCCGGTAAGATCGACGCCGGTTCGTATGTATTCAATACACGTTCGGGCAAGAAAGAGCGTATCTCCCGTCTGTTCCAAATGCACTCCAACCACCAGAACCCGGTTGACTGCATTGCGGCAGGTGATATAGGTGCCGGCGTAGGTTTCAAGGAAATCCGCACGGGCGATACTTTGTGCGATGAGGAGCATCCGATCACACTCGAGTCCATGGAGTTCCCCGATCCCGTTATCTCGATCGCCATCGAGCCCAAGACCCAAAAGGACTTGGACAAACTCGACAACGGTTTGGCCAAGTTGGCTGAGGAGGATCCTACCTTTACGGTCCGCACCGACGAGCAGTCCGGCCAGACCATTATCAGCGGTATGGGTGAGTTGCACTTGGATATTATCATCGACCGCCTGAAGCGTGAATTCAAGGTGGAATGCAACCAGGGCCGTCCCCAAGTTTCCTACAAGGAAGCCATCAAGCAGACGGTTGACCTCCGTGAGGTTTACAAGAAGCAGTCCGGTGGTCGTGGTAAGTTCGCCGATATGATCCTGAAGGTGGGTCCCGCCGACGACGATTTCGAAGGCGATCTCCAATTCATCGACGAGGTGAAGGGCGGCAACATTCCCAAGGAGTTTATCCCCTCCATCCAAAAGGGCTTCCAGATGGCTATGCGCAACGGTGTGCTCGCCGGCTTCCCGGTTGACCGCCTGAAGGTAGTTGTTGTCGATGGTTCGTTCCACCCCGTTGACTCTGATCAGGTTTCGTTCGAAATCTGTGCCCAAATCGCATTCAAGAATGCTTGTGCCAAGGCCAAGCCCGTTTTGTTGGAGCCGATTATGAAGGTCGAAGTGGTTACTCCCGAGGAGTACATGGGCGACGTTATCGGCGACTTGAACAAGCGTCGCGGCCAGGTGGAGGGTATGGAGTCCAACCGTTCCGGCGCCCGCGTGGTGAAAGCCAAGGTGCCTTTGGCAGAGATGTTCGGTTATGTAACCGACTTGCGTACGATTTCTTCCGGTCGTGCCACTTCCTCCATGGAGTTCTCGCACTACGCCGAAGTATCGACCGCCATCGCCAAGGCTGTCGTAACCGAAGCCAAAGGCCGTGCCGATCTTTTGTAATGAATTAAAAACGCAGGGAGTTAGCAAATGATTCTTAACTCCCTGCTTAACCGTTTATTTTAAATAAAATGAGCCAAAAAATTCGAATCAAATTGCAATCTTACGATTACAGCCTGGTGGACAAATCCGCCGAGAAGATCGTAAAAACCGTGAAAGCTACGGGTGCCATCGTGAGTGGTCCGATTCCTCTGCCCACGCACAAGCGCATCTTTACCGTCAACCGTTCGACCTTCGTCAACAAGAAGTCGCGTGAGCAGTTCCAATTGTCCGCTTACAAGCGTCTGATTGACATCTACAGCTCGACAGCCAAGACTGTTGACGCGCTGATGAAGCTTGAGCTGCCCAGCGGTGTGGACGTAGAGATCAAGGTTTGATAAAGAAAACAGAAAAGGAACTATTTAATAAACATTGAAATGCCAGGATTAATTGGAAAAAAAATCGGAATGACTTCCGTTTTCAGTGCCGAGGGAAAAAATATTCCATGCACTGTTATCGAAGCTGGTCCTTGTGTTGTTACACAGATCAAGACCATGGAAAAGGATGGTTACGAGGCTGTGCAACTGGGTTTCTCTGAAAAGAGCGAAAAGCATGTGACGAAACCCGAGGCAGGTTTGTTCAAGAAGGCAAACGTGGCTCCGCAAAGACACTTGGTCGAGTTCAAGGGTTTTGAGGGTGACCTCAAGTTGGGTGACGTTTTCACCGTTGAGATGTTCGAAGGCACGGAGTGGGCTGATGTAATCGGTACCTCCAAAGGCCACGGCTTCCAGGGTGTTGTAAAGCGTCATGGTTTTGGCGGTGTAGGTCAGACGACCCACGGCCAGCACAACCGTGCCAGAAAGCCGGGTTCTATCGGCGCCTGCTCCTATCCCGCGAAGGTGTTCAAGGGTATGCGCATGGGCGGCCGTATGGGCGGTGACCGCGTGACGGTTCAAAACCTCGAGATTATTAAGGTGATTCCGGAGAACAACCTCTTGCTTATCAAGGGTTCTGTTCCGGGTGCCAAAGGTTCAATCGTAATTGTAAACAAGTAATGGAACTGAGCATTTATAACATCGAAGGCAAGGATACCGGCAGAAAGGTTTCCTTGGATGATTCCATTTTCGGAATTGAGCCGAACGATCACGCTATTTACTTGGACGTTAAGCAATTCATGGCCAATTCGCGTCAGGGAACGCACAAGTCCAAAGAACGTAGCGAAATCGCCGGCAGTACGCGCAAACTCGGTCGCCAGAAAGGCGGCGGCGGCGCCCGTCCCGGTGACATCAAATCTCCGGTTCGCGTAGGTGGTGGCCGTATCTTCGGTCCCGTTCCCCGCGATTACGATTTCAAATTGAACAAAAAGGTGAAACAATTGGCCCGCAAGTCGGCTTGGACCTACAAGGCGAAGGAAGATGCCATCGTGGTGGTGGAAGACTTCACTTTCGACGCTCCGAAGACCAAAAATTTCACGAATTTGCTGAAAAATTTGAAATCTGACGATAAAAAGTCCGTTTTAGTTTTAGCGGAAGCAAATAAAAACGTATATTTGTCGGCTCGTAATCTGGAGAAGTCAAACGTGGCTCTTTCCAGTGAAATGAACACGTACAAAATTATGGATGCAGGTCGTATTTTGTTGACGGAGAAGGCTCTGGCAGCAATCTGCGCCTCGTTTAATGCATAAGGAGGACAAGAACTATGACGATTATCATCAAACCGATTATCACCGAAAAGGCGACTAGTCAAAGCGAGAAATTGGGCCGTTATGCATTTCAGGTGGCCAAAGATGCCAACAAAATTGAGATCAAGAAAGCCGTCGAGGCAGCTTACGGTGTGACCGTTGAGGCCGTCAATACGACGAACGTGATCGGCAAGAACAAGAGCCGTTACACGAAAGCCGGCTTGATCTGCGGCAGAGAATCCGACTTCAAGAAAGCCGTGGTTACTCTGAAGCAAGGCGACGTAATTGATTTTTATAGCAACATTTAATAAACAGAAATGGCTGTACGCAAATTCAACCCCGCAACTCCGGGGCAGAGACACAAGATTATTGGAACATTTGACACGATTACCAGCAGTGTTCCAGAGAAATCTCTTGTTTTCGGCAAGACCAAGACCGGTGGCCGTAACAACACGGGTAAGATGACCATGCGTTATATCGGTGGCGGAAGCAAGAGAAAATTCAGAGTAATTGATTTCAAGCGTGAAAAAGACGGTATCCCCGCAACAGTTAAAACCATTGAATACGATCCGAACCGTTCGGCCCGTATCGCTTTGTTGTTTTATGCTGACGGCGAAAAGCGCTACATCCTCGCTCCCAACGGTCTGGAAGTAGGCCAGGTGCTCCTCTCCGGCGAAAACGCCGCTCCCGAGGTAGGCAACTCGCTTCCCCTCCAGAACATTCCGCTGGGTACTGTTATCCACAACATTGAACTCCGTCCGGGCCAGGGCGCGACTTTCGTCCGTTCGGCCGGTACGTTCGCCCAGCTGACTTCACGTGAAGGCAAGTATGCCATCGTGAAGCTGCCTTCCGGCGAAACTCGTATGATTTTATGTTCTTGCAAGGCTACCATCGGTGTGGTAGGCAATTCCGACCATGCGTTGGAACAGTCCGGCAAAGCCGGCCGCTCCCGTTGGTTGGGACGCCGTCCCCACAACCGTGGTGTTGTCATGAACCCTGTCGATCACCCGATGGGTGGTGGTGAAGGTCGTGCATCCGGTGGCCATCCGAGATCTCGTAAGGGCTTGTTGGCTAAGGGTTACAAGACTCGTACCCCGAAGAAAGCTTCGAACAAGTACATTATCGAGAGAAAGAAAAAGTAAGTTTAATCCGTAAGAACTAAACACAATGAGTCGTTCGTTAAAAAAAGGACCGTTTATCAGCGTTAAACTCGAGAAGAAGATTGTCGCTATGAACGAATCGAATAAGAAATCCGTGGTTAAGACCTGGTCCAGAGCCTCTATGATCTCGCCGGACTTTGTCGGTCACACGATTGCCGTACACAACGGCAACAAGTTCATTCCGGTATATGTTACCGAGAATATGGTTGGTCACAAGTTGGGCGAATTCGCTCCGACCCGTACTTTCCGCGGACACAGTGGTAACAGAAAATAAAATTATAGAATATGGGTGTTAGAAAAAGACAAACAGCAGAAAATCGTAAAGAGGCTCAAAAGTCGCTTTACTTTGCAAAGCTCAACGACGTTCCCACCTCCCCGCGCAAAATGCGTCTGGTTGCGGATATGATCCGCGGCGTTGAAGTTCAGAAGGCGCTGGGTATGCTGAAGTTCTCCACGAAGGAGGCTTCCGGCCGTCTGGAGAAGTTGTTGCGTTCAGCCATTGCCAACTGGGAAGCCAAGACCGGCAAGAAAGCCGATGACGAACAGTTGGTTGTAAAGGCAGTTAATGTAGATTGTGGCCGTACGTTGAAGCGCATGCGTCCCGCACCGCAAGGTCGCGGTTACCGTATCCGCAAGCGTTCCAATCACGTCACCATCGTAGTGGACAGTGTGAATAATAACGATAAAAATTAAGGCTGGAATGGGACAGAAAGTTAATCCGGTTAGCAACCGTTTGGGAATTGTAAAAGGTTGGGATTCCAACTGGTTCGGTGGTAAGAACTACGGTGATACCATCCTGGAAGATTCCAAATTGAGAAAGTACCTGGAAGTACGTTTGGCCAAGGCCAGCATTTCCCGTATTGTTATCGAGCGCACTCTGAAGCTTGTCACCATTACCGTATGCACGCCGCGTCCGGGTATGATCATCGGCAAGGGTGGTCAGGAAGTGGACAAACTGAAGGAGGAACTGAAGAAGATCACCGACAAGGAGGTTCAGATCAACATCTTCGAGATCAAGAAGCCCGAGTTGGACGCTGCCATCGTGGCCGGCAACATTGCCCGCCAGATTGAAGGCAAGGTAGCTTACCGCCGTGCGGTCAAGTTGGCTATCGCCTCGACGATGCGTCTGGGTGCCGAAGGTATCAAGATTCAGGTTTCCGGCCGTTTGAACGGTGCTGAAATGAGCCGTTCCGAAATTTTCAAGGAAGGTCGTACGCCGTTGCATACCTTCCGCGCCGACATCGATTACGCCCAGGTGGACGCATTGACCAAGGTGGGTATTATCGGTATCAAGGTGTGGATCTGCCGTGGCGAGGTTTACGGCAAGGCTGACCTGACGCCGCAATTCGTCAACAAGGAAAGCGGCCGTGTAGGTGCCGGTGAAGGCAAAAGAGGCTTTGGTAAGAAAAGAAAGTAATTATCGTTTTATTTAATCAGTTATGTTACAACCTAAGAAAACAAAGTTCAGAAGGCAGCAGAAAGGCCGCATGAAGGGCAACGCCCAACGCGGCAACCAGCTTGCATTCGGTTCTTTCGGAATAAAGTCCCTGCAGACCAAATGGATCACGGGACGTCAGATCGAGGCTGCCCGTATCGCCGTAACGCGCTACATGCAGCGTCAGGGTCAGGTGTGGGTTCGCATCTTCCCCGACAAGGCAATCTCCAAAAAGCCGTTGGATGTACGTATGGGTAAAGGTAAAGGTAACCCCGAAGGTTTCGTGGCCACCGTTACTCCGGGCAGAATGCTGTTCGAAGTGGAGGGTGTATCCTTCGAAATCGCCAAGGAGGCGCTCCGCCTGGCAGCCCAGAAACTCCCGGTAACCACCAAGTTCGTTGTCCGCAACGACTACGATTATCAATCTGAAAATGCTTAATGAGTATGAAGACTGCAGAAATTAAGGAGTTGCAAGACAACGAGATCCGCGAGAAAATCGCCGTGGAGAAGGCATCGCTCGCTCAGATGAAGATGAATCATGCGGTATCTCCTCTGGAGAACACCAGCAAGATCGCCGAGGCGCGCAAGAACATCGCCCGTCTGATGACCGAACTTCGCCAAAGAGAACTGAATAAACAAAATTAATACTGCCTGATATGAGAAATCTAAGAAAAGAAAGACAAGGCGTAGTATCCAGCAATAAGATGGACAAGACCATCACGGTCGCTGTCAAGTGGAAGGAGAAGCATCCTATCTACGGCAAGTTCGTCAACAAGACGAAGAAGTACCATGCTCATGACGAGAAGAATGAGTGCGGCATCGGTGACACCGTAAGAATTATGGAGACCCGTCCCTTGAGCAAGACCAAAAGATGGAGATTAGTAGAAATCATCGAAAAAGCAAAATAAACTATGATACAGCAAGAAAGTAGACTTACAGTAGCCGATAACAGCGGCGCTAAGGAAGCCCTCTGCATCCGTGTTCTGGGTGGTACGGGCAAGCGCTATGCTACGGTAGGGGATATCATCGTAGTTTCGGTTAAGTCCGTAATCCCCTCCAGCGACTTGAAGAAGGGTGCCGTTTCCAAGGCAGTTGTCGTACGTACCAAGAAGGAGGTCCGTCGTGCCGACGGTTCCTACATCCGTTTCGATGATAACGCCTGCGTATTGCTCAACGGTACTGGTGAAATGCGCGGCAGCCGTATCTTCGGCCCCGTTGCCCGTGAATTGCGTGCCACCAACATGAAGATCGTTTCGTTGGCACCCGAAGTACTTTAATCCGCAAATTTTTACAGAGATGAGTAAATTGCATATCAAAAAAGGAGACACGGTTTATGTAAACGCCGGCGACGACAAAGGCAAGACCGGTCGTGTCCTGGAAGTCCTCGTTGACAAGCAGCGTGCTATCGTTGAAGGTCTGAATATGGTTTCCAAGCACACCAAGCCCAATGCCAAGAACCCGCAAGGCGGAATCGTGAAGAAGGAAGCTTCCATTCATATCTCCAACCTGAATCCGGTGGACAAGAACAACAAACCGACCCGCATCGGCAGAAAGGTGGTTGACGGAAAATTAGTTCGTTACGCAAAAACAACAGGGGAGGAAATCAAGTAATGAATACCGCAAGTTTAAAGAAAGACTATGCCGAGCGCATCGCGCCGGCTCTGATGAAGCAGTTCGGCTACAAGTCGGCCATGCAGATTCCCGTTTTGGAGAAGATCGTTCTGAACCAGGGCTTGGGAAGCGCCGTTGCCGACAAGAAGATCATCGAGGTGGCTATCAACGAAATGACCGCTATCGCCGGTCAGAAGGCTGTGGCTACCTATTCCCGCAAGGATATCGCCAACTTCAAGGTTCGTAAAAAGATGCCGATCGGCGTATGCGTAACCCTGCGTCGCGAGCGTATGTACGAATTCCTCGAGAAGCTTGTACGCGTGGCTTTGCCCCGTATCCGCGACTTCAAGGGTATCAACAGCAAGATGGACGGCCGTGGCAATTACACGCTGGGCATCACCGAGCAGATCATCTTCCCCGAAATCAACATTGATTCCGTCAGCAAGATCATGGGTATGAACATTACGTTCGTTACCTCTGCTCCGACCGATGAAGAAGCTTTCGCTTTGCTGAAAGAATTTGGTTTACCGTTTAAAAAATAAGAGAGAGTTATGGCAAAAGAATCCATGAAAGCCCGCGAGGTGAAGAGAGCCAAGCTGGTCGCCAAGTACGCTGCCAAAAGGGAACAGTACAAAGCCGAAGGAAATTACGAGGCTTTGCAGAGCCTGCCCAAGAACGCTTCTCCCGTACGTCTGCACAACCGTTGCAAATTGACGGGTCGTCCCAAGGGTTATATGCGTATTTTCGGCCTGTCCCGTATCCAATTCCGCGAAATGGCCTCCAAGGGTTTGATTCCCGGCGTAAAGAAAGCCAGCTGGTAATCGAATCGAGCAAGAATTAATGATAAATATTGTCCGGGCGGTCCGGATTAATTTAAAAAAGAAATAAAATGACTGATCCTATTGCAGATTATTTGACGCGTTTGCGCAATGCAATCAAAGCTGGTCACCGCGTAGTGGAGGTGCCCGCGTCAAATTTGAAAAAAGAAGTGACCAAGATCCTTTTCGATCAGGGTTTCATCTTGAACTACAAGTTTGTAGAAGATGGTCCCCAGGGAACCATCAAAATCGCCTTGAAGTATGACCAATCCAACAAGGTGAACGCCATCAAGGGCCTGGAGCGTGTGTCCAAGCCCGGTTTGCGTACCTATACCAGCCACAAGGACCTTCCGCGTGTGCTCAACGGTTTGGGTATCGCCATTATTTCCACCTCCAAAGGTGTAATGACTGACAAGCAGGCCCGCGAAGAGAATGTGGGCGGTGAAGTATTGTGCTACGTTTATTAATGAGAGGAGGAAAGAATTATGTCTAGAATAGGAAAATTGCCCATCAGCTTGCCCAAAGGCGTTACCGTAACGGTTGCCGATTCGGTGGTGACAGTAAAGGGTCCTAAAGGTGAGTTGAAACAATCGATAAATCCGGCTATCGAAGTTAAAGTAGAAGACGGTCAAATCAGCGTTTCCCGTCCCAACGACGAACGTGAGACGCGTTCCATGCACGGTCTGTACCGCGCGCTTATCCACAATATGGTTGTAGGTGTTTCCGAGGGATACAAAGAGACCCTCGAGTTGGTCGGTGTGGGTTTCCGCGCCTCCAACAACGGCCAAGTGCTTGAGCTTGCACTGGGTTACACCCACCCCATTTTCATCAAACTCGCTCCCGAAATCAAGGTTGAGACGAAGACCGAACGTAACCAGAACCCGCTGATCACGCTGGAGTCCTGCGACAAGCAGCTTCTGGGTCAGGTGTGTGCCAAGATTCGTTCGTTCCGCGAGCCTGAACCGTACAAAGGTAAGGGTGTTAAGTTTGTGGGTGAGCAAATTCGCAGAAAAGCCGGCAAGTCTGCTGGTGCTAAATAACCTTAAAAAGATCGTATCATGACGGATAAAATAGCAAGAAGATTGAAGATTAAAGCCAGCGTACGCGGCAAGATTTCCGGCACGGCCGAGAAGCCCCGTATGACGGTGTTCAGAAGCAATGACCAGATTTATGTTCAGATCATTGACGATACGGCTGCCAATGGTTCCGGTAAAACGCTCGTTTCCGAATCCTCGTTGGCAATCAAGGACAAGATGACCAAGACCGAGAAGTCGGCCAAAGTGGGCGAGTTGGTAGCCAAGAAGGCGATCGCCGCCGGCATTGAGCAAGTCGTTTTCGATCGTAACGGTTTCTTGTATCACGGTAGAATCAAAGAGTTGGCGGAAGCCGCTCGTAAAGCTGGTCTCAAATTTTAATCACAAGTATGGCAAATAATGTAATCAGAGTCGCTAACGATAGCGAACTTAAAGATAGATTGGTGGCAATCAACCGCGTTGTGAAGGTGACCAAGGGTGGTCGTGCCTTTACATTCGCCGCCATTGTCGTTGTAGGCAACGAAAACGGCATCGTGGGTTGGGGTCTTGGTAAGGCCAACGAGGTTACCGCGGCAATTGCCAAGGGCGTTGAAGCCGCCAAGAAGAATTTGATCAAGGTCCCTGTCCGCAAGGGTACGATTCCCCACGAGCAGGTGGCCAAGTTCCGTGGCGCCGAGGTGCTCCTCAAACCGGCTACGACCGGTACCGGTGTAAAGGCCGGTGGTGCTATGCGTGCCGTATTGGAGAGCGTGGGCGTGACCGACGTGCTGGCCAAGTCCAAAGGTTCGTCCAACCCCCACAACTTGGTGAAAGCTACGATTTTGGCTCTCAGCCAGATGCGTGACGCCTACCAGGTGGCTCAGGACAGAGGTGTATCGATTGAAAAAGTGTTTACCGGTAAATAAGAATGACCATGGCAACGATTAAAGTAAAGCAAGTAAAGAGCCGTATCGGTGCTCCCAAGGACCAGAAGTTGACCCTCGATGCCCTTGGACTCAGAAAATTGAACCGGGTGGTTGAGCATGAGGCCACTCCTCAGATTTTGGGTATGATCAACAAGGTAAGACACCTCGTTGAAGTAGTGGATTAATTTATTTCAACAAAAAATTGTAGAATATGGATTTAAGCAATTTGAAACCTGCTGCAGGTTCCGTAAAAATACGTAAGAGAGTAGGTCGTGGTATCGGTTCCGGTCTGGGTGGTACCTCCACCCGTGGCCACAAAGGTGCCAAGTCCCGTTCGGGTTACAAGAACAAGATCGGTTTTGAGGGTGGTCAGATGCCTATGCAGCGTCGTTTGCCCAAGTTCGGTTTCAAGAACATCAACCGTGTTGAGTACAAGGCCATCAACTTGTCCACTCTGCAGGCTCTTGCCGAAAGCAAGCAGCTTACCAAGATCGGCATTCAGGATTTGATGGACGCCGGTTTTGTGTCGGGCAACCAATTGGTGAAGATTCTTGCCAAGGGTGAATTGACCTCCAAGTTGGAAGTTTCTGCCCATGCGTTCTCGGCTGCCGCTGTTGCCGCCATCGAGAAGGCAGGAGGCAGTGCTGTAACTTTATAATCACGTTTTTATGAGAAAATTCGTTGAGACAATTCGGAACATTTTCAAGATTGAGGAGCTGAGACAGCGCCTGGGCATCACCATTTTGTTGGTGCTGGTGTACCGTCTCGGTTCTTTCATCGTGCTTCCCGGTGTGGATGTGAACGCGCTGAATGAAATGAGCAGCGCGGCCAGCAACTCGGCCATGATGTCTTTGTTGGATATGTTCTCGGGTGGTGCCTTTACGCATGCCTCTATCTTTGCGTTGGGTATCATGCCGTACATTTCGGCGTCCATTATCGTACAACTTCTCGGCATGGTGATCCCCAAGTTCAAGAAGTGGCAGATGGAGGGCGAATCCGGCCGTCGCGAGCTGAACAAGATCACGCGTTGGCTGACGGTTGCCATTTTGATTATTCAAGGCTCGGCCTACATCATTTCGATGACGGGTCCCTTGAATCTGCCCGCCAGCTTGTCTTTCCGTATTATTTCTGTCATCATCCTTTCGGCCGGCAGTATGTTCGTGCTGTGGCTGGGTGAGCGCATCACGGAACGCGGCATCGGTAACGGTGTGTCGTTCATCATCATGATCGGTATTATCGCCCGTTTCCCGCGTGCCATCGCCGAGGCTTTCTCCGACAGTTTGAGCGCCAACGGCGCCGGCGGTCTGGTCTTGTTCCTCGCCGAAATCATCGTGCTCGTGCTGGTTATTGCCGGTGCCATTATGCTGGTGCAGGGCGTACGCCGCGTGCCCATCCAATATGCCAAGCGTGTTGAGGGCAACCGCGTGTACGGCGGTGTCCGCCAATATCTGCCGCTCAAGGTCAATGCGGCCAATGTGATGCCGATTATCTTTGCACAGGCGCTTATGCTGATCCCCGCTTCCATGTCGACCCGTCTGATGTCGGCCGAGGGGGGAGGTTTCTGGGCTTCTTTCATGGATTCCACCAGCTTCTGGTACAATTTCGTATTGTTCGTTTTGATTTTCGCCTTTACGTATTTCTATACGGCGATTATGATCAACCCGATGCAGATTTCGGAAGATCTCAAGAAGAACAACGGTTTTGTCCCCGGTGTGAAGCCCGGTCGTGCAACCGCCGAGTACATTGATACCATTATGTCGCGCATCACCCTGCCCGGAGCGTTGTTCCTGGGTGTTGTCGCCATCATGCCGGCGTTTGCCAGTCTGTTCGGCGTCACCACTTCGTTCGCCCAGTTCTTTGGTGGTACGTCGCTGATCATTATGGTAGGCGTTATCCTGGATACCTTGCAACAAATTGAAAGTTATCTGTTGATGCGTCACTATGATGGTTTGATGGAAAGTGGAAAAATCAAGGGACGTGGTTCCATTGGCGCCTATTAAGCTAAGGAAATGATCTACATCAAGACACCGGAAGAAATCGAAAAGCTCCGCAAGAGCAATATCCTGGTCGGCAAGACGCTGGCCGAGGTGGGCAAGCATGTCAAACCGGGTGTTACCACACTCGAGTTGGACAAGATAGCCGAAGATTTTATCCGTTCCAACGGCGCTGAGCCGGGATTCCTCGGATACGACGGATTCCCCAATACGCTCTGCGTTTCCGTCAACGACAAGGTGGTTCACGGTATTCCGTCGGACTATGCTTTGCAGGATGGCGACGTGGTGTCGGTGGATTGTGGAACCTTGATGGACGGTTTTTATGGTGATTCGGCCTATACGTTTTGCTGTGGCAATGTGGATCCCAAGGTTAAGAAGCTGCTCCAGACAACCAAGGAGGCGCTTTACCTGGGTATTGCCGAGGCGCGTGCCGGGCACCGTCTGGGGGATGTGGGATATGCCATCCAACAGCATTGCCAGGCAGCCGGATTCTCTGTGGTGCGCGAAATGGTGGGTCACGGCATCGGCCGCGACATGCATGAGGCACCCGAGGTTCCCAATTACGGCAAGCGCGGTCAGGGACTTTTGCTGCGCGAGGGCATGACCATCGCGATCGAACCGATGATCAATATGGGCAACCGCGGTATCGTGTTGGAACGCGACGGATGGACCATCCGCACGATCGACCGCAAGCCGTCGGCTCATTTTGAGCACACCATCGCCATAGGCAAGGGAGAGGCAGACATTCTGTCCACATTTGAATATATTGTAGAATCGTAACACAAGTATCCGTATGCCGAAACAATCAGCTATAGAGCAGGATGGAACCATTATCGAGGCCTTGTCCAATGCCATGTTCCGCGTGGAATTGGAGAACGGACACCAGATCACCGCTCACATTTCAGGTAAGATGCGTATGCACTACATCCGCATCCTGCCGGGCGACAAAGTGAAGGTGGAAATGTCTCCGTATGACCTGAGCAAGGGCCGTATTTCGTTCAGATACAAATAAGAAAAATAAAATTTTAACACATACAGAAATGAAAGTCAAAGCTTCTATCAAAAAGCGTTCGGAGGGCTGCATCATCGTCCGCCGCAGAGGTCACCTCTACGTTATCAACAAAAAAAATCCGAAGGAAAACCAACGTCAGGGATAATTTTTAAATTTATATAAATAGTTTATGGCTATAAGAATTGCAGGAGTAGATTTGCCCCAGAACAAGCGGGGTGAAATAGGTATAACCTATATCTACGGAATAGGAAGAAGCAGTGCCCAGAAGATTTTGGCCGCTGCCGGTATTGACAAGGACATCAAGGTGCAGGATTGGACCGACGACCAGGCCTCCAAGATCCGCGACATCATCTCCAGCGAGTTCAAGGTGGAGGGTGATTTGCGTTCGGAGACGCAGTTGAACATCAAACGTTTGATGGATATCGGCTGCTATCGTGGAATCCGTCACCGTCTGGGCTTGCCGCTCCGTGGACAAAGCACCAAGAACAACGCCCGTACCCGCAAAGGTAAGAGAAAGACGGTTGCCAACAAGAAGAAGGCTACGAACTAAAACATTGTCAAACCGCTAAATTCCAAATAACAACATGGCAAAGAAAGCAACTGCCGCCAAGAAAAAGGTGGTTAAGATTGACGGAGTGGGCCAAGTGCACGTTTACTCCTCTTTCAACAACATTATTGTCACCATCGCCAACTCCGAGGGTCAGGTTATCTCCTGGTCTTCCGCTGGTAAGATGGGTTTCCGTGGTTCCAAGAAGAACACTCCCTATGCCGCCCAAACGGCTGCTCAGGATTGCGCCAAGGTCGCTTACGACCTGGGGCTGCGCAAGGCCAAGGCTTATGTGAAGGGTCCGGGCAACGGTCGTGAGTCGGCCATCCGTGCCATCCACGGTGCCGGTATCGAAGTAACCGAGATTATCGATGTTACGCCGCTGCCGCACAACGGCTGCCGTCCTCCCAAAAGAAGAAGAGTGTAATCGGAATACGTTTAATTTGTAAATATCACATAAAATGGCAAGATATACAGGACCCAAATCCAAAATCGCCCGCAAGTTCGGTGAAGCGATCTTTGGCGCTGACAAAGTATTGTCCAAGAAGAATTATGCTCCCGGCCAGCATGGCAACTCCGGTCGTCGCAAGACCTCTGAATACGGCATGCAGCTCAAGGAGAAGCAGAAAGCCAAATACACCTACGGCGTGTTGGAGAAGCAGTTCTCCAACCTCTTCGCCCGCGCCCAGCGTACCAAGGGTATTACGGGTGAGGTGCTGCTCCAACTGTTGGAGGCCCGTTTGGACAATGTAGTGTACCGCTTGGGTATGGCTCCCACGCGTTCCGCTGCCCGTCAGCTGGTTTCGCACAAGCACATTACGGTCAACGGTGAAGTGGTGAACATTCCTTCCTACCACGTTAATCCGGGTGAGGTGATCGCGATTCGTGAAAAGTCCAAGTCGTTGGAGGTGATCACGAATGCGCTCTCCGGCTTCAACCACAGCAAGTATCCTTGGTTGGAGTTCGATGAATCCTCCATGTCGGGCAAGTTGTTGCACAACCCTGACCGTGCTGAGATTCCCGAGCAGATCAAGGAGCAACTTATCGTCGAACTTTATTCTAAACAATAATTCTAGTAGATTATGGCTATATTACCGTTCCAAAAACCGGACAAAGTCATTATGGTGGAGGCAGACTCCTTCCATGGGAAATTCGAATTCAGACCCTTGGAACCTGGCTTCGCTATTACCATTGGTAATGCGTTGCGCCGTATTCTGCTCTCTTCCTTGGAAGGCTTTGCCATCACCTCGTTCAAAATCGAGGGTGTAGAGCATGAGTTCGCCACCATTCCGGGAGTTATTGAAGATGTCACCGGCATTATCCTGCAATTGAAGCAAGTACGTTTCAAGCAGTTGGTGGAAGGTGCCGATTCGGAAAAGATCGCCTTTACGGTTGAGAACACTACGGTGCTCAAGGCCGGGGATTTCTCCTCCAAGTTGTCCAATTTCGAGGTGCTGAATCCCGATTTGGTCATCTGCAATATGAACCAAGGGGTTAAATTCAATATGGAAATCACCATCAACAAGGGCCGTGGCTACGTTCCCGCCGATGAGAACCGTGCCAATGTGCAGGAGGTGGATGTGATTCCTATTGACTCCATCTACACGCCGATTCTGAACGTCAAGTATGCCCAGGAGGCTTACCGTGTTGAGCAGAAGACCGACTACGACAAGCTGGTCATCGAAATCGACACCGACGGTTCCATCCATCCGAAGGACGCGTTGCAGGAAGCAGCCCGCATTCTGATTCACCACTTCATGCTGTTCTCGGACGAGAAGATCATGGTGGACTTCAACGACTCCGAGGGTGTGGAGGAATTTGATGAGGATGCCCTGCACATGCGTCAGTTGCTGAAGACGCGTCTGGTTGACCTTGACCTCTCTGTACGTGCCTTGAACTGCCTCAAGGCGGCCGATGTCGAGACTTTGGCCGAGCTCGTTGCCTTCAACCGCAACGACCTGCTCAAGTTCCGCAACTTCGGTAAGAAGTCGTTGGTTGAGTTGGATGCCAAACTTCAGAGCCTGAACTTGTCGTTCGGTATGGACATTTCCAAGTATAAATTAGATAAAGATTAATCTGTATGAGACACAATAAGAAAATCAATCACCTTGGCAGAAAGACCGCTCACCGCGAGTCGATGCTGGCCAACATGGCCATCTCTCTGATCAAGAACAAGAAGATCAATACGACCCTGGCCAAGGCCAAGGAGCTCCGCAAATACGTTGAACCGCTTATCACCCGTTCCAAAGAGGACACCACCGCTTCGCGCCGTCTGGTTTTCTCCGAGTTGCAGAACAAGGAGGCCGTTACCATCCTTTTCGGTGAGATTTCGCAGCGTGTGGCCAACCGTCCCGGCGGCTACACCCGTATTCTGAAGACCGGTTTCCGCGTAGGAGACGCTGCTCAGATGTGCTTCATCGAGTTGGTGGACTACAACGAGAACCTGCTCAAGGACGCCGCTCCCAAGAAGAAGGCCAAAACGCGCCGTTCGGGTGCCAAGAAGGCTGCCAAGGCGGAGGAGGCCGCAGTGGTTGAAGAAGCCCCGAAGGCTGAAGAACCCAAGGCGGAGTAAATTCCCGATGCAAGAAAAAAAGCGGTTTCGAAAGGAATCGCTTTTTTTTTGCTATATTTGCCAGGTATGAAGACTTGGTTGATTGCATTGTCGGTATGTTGGCTCGGGATGGCTGTTCCTGCGGCCGCCCAACTGCCGTTGGATCCGCAGCCCCGCAAGGTGGTGTGGAAGCAGGGGGTGTTCAATCTCAAGAAGAAGACCTATATCTTCGCGGACGATTCGCAGGGAGCCAAACCTGCGGCCCGCACGCTGCGCGATTACTGCCGGAAAAGCTTGGGAAAGAAACTGACGGATCCGCATTCGCTGCCGGACAAAGGAAACCGTATCGCTTTTTACGGGGATGACCTTTTGCCGGAAGGCGGATATGCCCTGCGGATGTATAAGGATATGATTGAGGTGCGTGCGGGTTCGTCCGAAGGATTCGATGCAGCGGTGCACACGCTGATGCAGTTGATGCGGACGCGGATGGTCCCGTTGGTAAATGTGGATGACGAACCGTGATTATTCCAAAATATTCACTACATTTGCAGATGTCAAATCAAACAGATATGAAGAAATTTTTACTTTTTTTGGCCGCCTCATTCCTGTTGGCGGCTTGCAATTCGGCCCCCAAGGTGGCTGTCGTGTATTTCTCCGCAACGGGCAATACCCGTGCCGCCGCCGTGCAGCTGGCCGGCGTGATGCAGGCGTATGTGATTGAAATTGTACCCGAATCGTTGTACACACCGTAGGATCTGGATTGGCGTGACCGTCAGTCGCGTAATGTCTATGAGGAGGAACATCCCGATTTCCGTCCGGCTTTGGCCGCTTCGCTACCCTCCATCAAGGACTATGACGTGGTGTTTGTCGGTTATCCGATTTGGGCCGGTGTCGCTCCCCGTGTCGTTCTGTCTTACCTGGACAGCCAAAAGCTGGAGGGCAAGACGCTCATTCCTTTCGCCACTTCCGGTATGACCCCGATTGACAAGAGCCAGGAGGAATTGGAGCGGACCTATCCCGAGGCGGTATGGAAACAGGGAATGCGTTTGAATGATGTGGCGGACAGCACATTGATGCGGTGGCGTTCGGATCTTGAACTGAATTAATCTTTGTCTTATGAAAAAATTTCTTGTAACGTTTTCCCTGGTTTTGACAGGATGTACTGTGTGGGCTGCCGGTTTGAAGACGGTTCGCTCTGACAAATCCTCGCAGCTGTATGAATTGGCTGTTGTTCAGCGTATTGAATTCGATCAGCAGGACGGTGACGCTGCCATGCGGGTTAAATTTAAGGACGGAAATCCCGATGATACGGATGTAAAGGTCGTAATTTTTACCGAAGAAGGCCCGAATGAGGTGAAGCAGTGGATGGGCAGCGATGTCCGTTATTTCCTGTATCCCAATCCGGTGCGTAATGAATTGACGGTCACCGGCCCGGAAGCTGGCGATGCCTTGCTGGTGTACGACCTGGCTGGCCGCAAACAGATGGAAGTGAAGGCGGCGGAGGGTGAAACCATTCTGCCGGTGTCCGGTTTGGAACCGGGTACCTACCTGTTGCGTACTGAAAAGACGGTGCTTCGTTTCGTGAAACAGTAATTCGACTTTCATTTCGATAGAACAGAATCCCCAGGCCGTCCGGGCTTGGGGATTTTTGTTCCGGAAAAGGTGAGCGGAATCTGGATTTTCTTTATCTTTGTGAACTTTTATACCATTGACTATGCAATTCAAGCGTGTTCTTCTCAAACTCAGCGGAGAATCCCTGATGGGCAAACAGGGTTACGGTATCGATACCGAGCGGTTGGGACAGTATGCCGAACAAATCGGTGCGGCGGTCCGTCAGGGCGTGCAGGTGGCGATTGTCATCGGAGGCGGTAACATTTTCCGAGGATTGAGCGGAGCGGCCAAGGGGTTTGACCGGGTAAAGGGGGATCAGATGGGAATGTTGGCGACTGTTATCAACAGCCTGGCCTTGAGTTCGGCGTTGAACGCCATCGGTGTGAAGAACCAGGTGCTGACGGCCATCCGGATGGAGCCGGTCGGAGAATTCTACAGCGCCGACAAAGCCATCCGCCTGCTGGATCAGGGCTATGTGGTGATCTGCTCGGCGGGGACCGGCAACCCGTTCTTTACGACCGATACGGGATCTTCGCTGCGTGCCATTGAATTGCAATGCGATGTGATGTTCAAGGGAACCCGTGTGGACGGTATTTACACGGCCGATCCCGAGAAGGACCCCACCGCAGTCAAGTTTGACACCATTACTTACGATGAAATCCTGCAACGCGGTCTGAAGGTGATGGATCTCACGGCCACGGCCATGTGCAAAGAGAATCGGATGCCCGTATATGTGTTCAATATGGATGTGTACGGCAATCTGTCCAAAGTGCTCGCCGGCGAACCGGTCGGAACATTTGTTACGGTGAAATAATTTATTGACTATGATAGACATTCAGAAAAATTTGACCGACGCCACCGACAAAATGGAAGGCGCAATGATGTACCTCGATGAGGCTTTGGCCCGCGTGCGTGCGGGGAAGGCCAACGCTCGTATCCTGGACGGTATTTACGTTGATTATTACGGATCGTCCACGCCGTTGAGCGGTGTGGCCAACATTACGACACCCGATGCCAAGTCGATTGTCATCCAACCTTGGGAAAAATCCATGCTCAAAGAGATTGAGAAGGCGATTATGGCCTCCGAGGTGGGGATTACGCCCGAGAACAACGGCGAGGTGATCCGCCTGGGCATTCCGCCGTTGACGGAGGACCGTCGCAAGTCGTTGGTCAAGCAGGCCCGCGCCGAAGGCGAGGATTGTAAAATCACCATCCGCAATGCACGCCGTGACGCCATTGATGCTTTGAAGAAATCGGTTAAGGAAGGATTGGCCGAGGATATGGAGAAAGATGCCGAGGCGGAGGTGCAGAAGGTTCACGACAAGTACATCAAGCGCGTGGACGAAATTGTGGCGGCCAAAGAGAAGGAAATCATGACCGTATAGCCAGCATGAGGAAAAGCGCGAATCGTTGGGTCTGCTCTTGTTTGGCCATGGGATTGTGGCTGCAAGCATGGGCAGACCCATCTGCGTTTTCCGAAGACAGCGTGCGCAACCCGTCGGATCCTGTTGAGGAGCGGCCGGTGGTGCGGCGCAGCTGGTATCCGATCCCCATGGCTTTCTATCAGGAGGAGACGAGCGTCGGATTCGGTGTGGTGGGCGGTTATTATTTTAAGAGCAACTCGCTGCACGAGATCAGCAGTATTACGGGCAGTGTGATCTATACGCTCCGCAAACAGGCCAAAATTCATGTCAATCCCCGCTTTTATACGCGCAACGGCCGGCTTCATTTTGTAGGCGACCTGCATCTGCGCTATTATCCCGAAAAATTTTACGGCGTTGGTGCCCAACAAACCAACGAGGGTATGGACTACATTTCAAAGGCTGTGTCATTCCGCTTTCAGCCGTTCTACCGCATCCGTCCCGATCTGGAGGCGGGCATGGTGGCTGATTTCCGGGCCGAAATGATTCCCGGTGGCGGGACGAAGGCGGAACGCGCTGCGGAAATGTACGGCCGGCGGGATGTGTCGGGCTGGGAACCCTATCTGGCGTGGGGAATGGGGCTGCAAATGATGTACGACACCCGCGACAATGTGGCGTATCCGCAGCGTTTCAGCCATTTCCTCAAGGTAGGCTGGATCACCTATCAGCAAGCATGGGGAAGTTGTTGTACCATGAACAGTTTTTCGCTGGATTTCCGTCAGTTTGTGCCTACCTGGATCGGGCAGGTTTTCGCTTGGCAGGTGTGTGCGGAGATGCGGGTGGGGCATAATACCCCCTTCGGCATGCTCCCCACGTTGGGTGGAAGCGATCTGCTGCGCGGTTTCCGGGAAAAAACCTACACCGACAATGCCTTGGTGGCCGTTCAGGCCGAATACCGGATTCCGATCTGGCGGCGTCTGAAGGCGGCAGTGTTCGCCGGCGTGGGGGATGTGTTCGATTTGTATCATCCCGAGTTCGGTCATGTGGAAGTGGGGTACGGAGCGGGACTCCGCCTGCGTCTGAACGATGCGCGGGTGCACCTGCGCGTGGACGTGGCCGGCAATAATGAAGGGCAGGTGAAATTCTATATAACAGCGACGGAGGCGTTTTAGTCATGCGGGCAAGAGTGGTAAAGACAACGGGCGACCGTTATTGGGTGCTGGACGAATCCGGTCAGATGCACGAAGTGCACACCAAAGGCCGGCTCCGTATGCAGGGTATCCGGAGTACCAGTCCGGTGGTGGTGGGCGACTGGGTGCAGGTCCGCGACGGGTTGATTACGGAAATCGAAGACCGGAACAATTACATCGTCCGTCGAGCCTCCAACCTCTCCAAGTACTCGCACATTCTGGCGGCCAACGTGGATCAGGTCTTTCTGCTGGTGACGCTCGCCTGGCCGGAAACGGCACTGGAGTTCGTGGATCGTTTTCTGGTGACGGCCGAGGCCTATCGGGTTCCGGTGGTGTTGTTGTTCAACAAAACCGACTTGTACACACCGGAATTGGAGGAACGTTACCGGCAAATGACCGCCTTGTACACCCCGCTGGGTTATCCCTGTCTGCGCATGTCGCTCTACAGTGGAGAAGGCGTGGAGGAGATCCGTGGCCGCCTGCAGGGTAAGGTGACGTTGCTTTCCGGCAATTCGGGCGTGGGAAAATCCACGCTCATGAATGCGTTGGATCCCCGGTTGTCCGCCCGTACGGGCGAGGTGTCGGAAGTGCATGGCAAAGGTATGCACACCACCACCTTTTCACAGATGTATCCCGTGGCCGGTGGTTATGTTATTGATACACCGGGTATCAAAGGCTTCGGTGTGGTGGATCTGGAACCGGCCGATGTGGCCCATTGTTTTCCGGAAATGTTCCGCTTGGCCGATCAATGCAAATTCCACAACTGTACCCATACCCATGAAGCAGGTTGCGCAGTGACAGCCGCCTGGCAGCGGGGGGAGATCGCTGATTCCCGTTACGACAGCTATGTCAGCATCCTGGCCGATATGGACCAATCCAAATACCGTTGATATGAAGTTCAATTCAGTCCGTTGGTTCCGTTCCCTGCGTGTTTCCCTGGTGGTGGCCTCTATTCTGATGATGGCCGGTTTTCTGGTGATGTCGCGTATCCTGGTACGGGAACTCTCAGAGCGCGAGGAGGCCCGTATGCGGCTTTGGGCGGAGGCTACCGAAGCTTTGGTCTCGTCATCGGACGAATGCGATTTAACCTTCATTCAGAACGTGATTGAGGACAACCGGACCATCCCCTTGCTGCTTACCGACGGGCAGTACCAGGTACTTTCCACCCGCAATGTGCGGGAAGAGGGTCTGACGGAAGGGCAGCTGCGGCAAATGGCGCTCCGGTTTGCCGCCAAGCACGATCCGATTGTGATGGAAATTCCCGGGGTGGGCCGTCAGTTGATCTGTTACGATGATTCGGAGTTGTTGAAAAAACTGGCCTGGTTCCCCGTTGTCCAGCTGGCGGTGTTGCTGTTGTTCGCTCTGTTGGCGGTAGGACTGGTGCGGATGGCTTCGGTATCGGAAAAGGATAAGCTTTGGGTGGGGCTTTCGCGCGAGACGGCTCACCAGTTGGGTACCCCCATTTCATCGCTGATGGCCTGGCTTGAAATGCTTGAAAGCCGTTGTCCGGACGATCCCGCCCTTCCCGAAATGCAGAAGGATGTGACGCGCTTGCGGGCTGTGGCCGAACGTTTCTCACAAATCGGTTCTCCCTCTTCCCTGGAGCCCTATCCGCTGGCGGATGCGGTAAAATCGGCACTGGACTATATGCGTACACGCATTTCGCGCCAAGTGGTTCTGGAACTGGAGGTGGAAGGAAATGTCCGCGTGATGCTCAATGTGCCGCTCTTTGCATGGATTATTGAGAATATGTGTAAAAATGCCGTAGATGCCATGGATGGGCAGGGCCTTGTGCATATCCGGGTGCATGCCGACAACCGCAAAGCATACGTTGATGTGG
>JAGDAS010000019.1 GCA_017959385.1 Paludibacteraceae bacterium | reverse complement strand
GGGGGTGAGGTCTTGAGGGGCCGGGGGTGAGGTCTTGAGGGGTCGGGGGTGAGGTCTGCCGCGGGGTGAGGTCGGCGGTTGCACGATACTGCCATATCAATGCCCGGCGACGGCGATTTTGCAGATGTGGGAGCCGAGTGCGACGAGGTAGATGCCGGGGCTGAGCACTTGGGTGTGGAACGCACCGGCCGCATCGATCACCTGCACCGTTTCGCCCGTAAGGGTATAGACCTGCACCCGTCCGCAGAAGGATCCTGCGATACGTTGCTGGTTGCTGTAGATGCGAAAAACCTGCGTCGGTTCGGCGTCGGCCGAAAGCCCGGTAGTGGGGCAGGGAATCTCCGTCACGGCAGCGCCTGAACCCGTACTGGTAAAACAGTAGCTGTCGGACACCGTCAGCCCGTAGTCGGCCGTTTGCCCTCCGCTCCATCCACCATTGTTGAAAATGAGCGTACAGGCACTGCCTGCCGCCAATTGGTCGGTGGTGTAGCTGTACCAGCCCTCGTATGCCGAAGGCTGCATGGCAGCATCGTTGACAAAGGTAAGGTCGCTCGATTGCACCGAAGCGCCGCCCTTTTTGTGGTAAACCGCATATCCGTATGCCGGCAGTTGGAGCGTCTGTCCGGCACTGAAACGGATGCCCGTGGCATCGTCGAGCACATCTTCGAAAGTCCCTTCGGGCTGGGTGCCAAGACTAAAGCTGACGGCATTGCCTGACAAGTTGAGCAACACGACCACCGCATCGTCGTCCAGACTGCGCTGATAGGCGTAAACCGATGCCGATGAGGCGTTGAGGTTGCTGAGCGTGCCGCGTCCGGGAGCGTCCTTGAGCGCCCATGCCGAGCTTTTGAGCGCACACAGGCGGCTGGTTAGCCGGGCAATCCCGGCATTGGCATTGTTCCATTGGATGGCCTGCTTGTCGGTAAACGAACTGACCGTCCAGCCAATCTCCTGACCGTTGTAGAGCATCGGTGTGTCGAATATGGTGAAACTGAGAACCAGCAGCGGTTTGTAGTAGTTGCCGAACCGGCTTTCCACACTGCCTTCGTAGGCGCTGCGGTCGTGATTGGTCAGGTGAATCAGCTTGTTCTTTTGCCGATAGCCGGTGTCGTTGTACAAATTCTGGCACTGGCTGATCAGTTGGGCGACATCGGGATTGGCGGCAAACTCAATCAGACGCGAGTAGAACGCCCAGGCGTAGTCGCCGTCGAAGGCCGCGGTATAGGCGGCGTCATCGTTCTCGGCCAGCCAATAGACGGTTTTTATCTTGGAAACTTCGCGTGCGGCGTCCATCCAAAACCCGATAGGGATGCCACTGGCGTAATCGCAGCGGTAGCCGTCGATATTGCACTCGCGCACCCAATACTTGAGGTTTTCGATCATTTCATGGCACATGGCCTGGTTCTGAAAGTCGAGTTGGTACACATCGTTCCATCCGTTGGGCGAGTAGGGGCGCTGACCATTTTCCGAAGCGTAGTAGTCGGGATGCCCGTTTACCCAGGCGTGGTCTTTGGAGGTATGGTTGCAGGCGATGTCGAGCCAAACCTCCATCCCACGGCTATGGGCGGCGTTGACCAGGGCCTTGAAATCCTCGAGCGTGCCGTAAGCCGGATTGACCGCGCGGTAGTTGCGAATGGCGTACGGACTGCCGTAGGCGCCGACTTTGCCCAGTTCGCCCAGTTGGAAGATGGGCATGAGCCAAAGGGTATTGACCCCGAGCGCCTGAATCCGGTCGAGGTCGGCTGTGAGCGCGTTGAAGGTTCCCGCCGCCGAATAGTTGAGCACCGTGATTTCGTAAATCACCCGGTTGCTGTGGCTGTTGGCCTGGCGGTAGAGGTGCAGGTGCGGGGTTGCGTCCCAACCTTCGGGCCGTTTGAACAGGACCGTGAGCGGAGATTCCTCGTCTTCGGGACAGGTGGTGTGACGGATTTCAGCGCCCGAGCCTGCGCAGGTGAGGCACATGTCGTAGGGCAGTTGGCTGTAAAGAGTGGCCGACTGGTTGTTGCCGTTGCCCCATCCTCCGTTGTTGAAGTTGAGGTGGACGGGCGAATCGGTGTCGAGGGTGTATTCAAACCAATCCGCATCGGAGGTGGTGCGCATTGCCTGATTGTCGGCGACCGTGTTGTTGTACCAGGCGTGGATGTGTGGAGTTGATGTCCAGGAAGCGGGACGTTTGAACCTGACGGTAAAACTGTTGGCCGAAGCCCAGGCGGCAGAGAGCCAAAGCAAGCTGGCCAGTGCGATTCGAAGAAGGTTTTTCATGGTGTTGTGATTAGTTCATTTAACAATCCGCGGCAGCCGGCACAGACATCCTGCCAGGTGGCCTCGAAGTCGCCGGTGTACCACGGGTCGGCCACTTCCTGGCCAGGTCTTCCGGCAAAATCCAGCAAAAGCGACACTTTGCCCTTGGTGTCGGGCCCGATGATATACGACAGGTTGCGCCGGTTGGCCTGGTCCATCACCACCAGGTAGTCGTAGGCCTCGTAATCGGAGCGCCGAACTTGTCGGGCCGTCTTGCCCTCGCACGAAATCCCGTGCTCGGCCAGTTTGCGCCGGGCCGGAGGATAAACCCCGTTGCCGATTTCTTCGGTGCTGGTGGCCGCCGAGGCGATTTCGAACCGCTCCGACAGGCCGGCGCGCGCCACCAGATGCTTCATCACGAACTCGGCCATCGGGCTGCGGCAGATGTTTCCGTGACACACGAAAAGGACTTTGTATTTATTATTGATATTCAATTCGTTAGAATTATT
>JAGDAS010000018.1 GCA_017959385.1 Paludibacteraceae bacterium | reverse complement strand
CTGTTGCGAAATGCTTCCGGTTTCTTTGAGCGCATCCGTACGCTTCATCTCCACACGCGCGTTTTCGAGCTGGAGCTTGTAATTGGTGTACTGGGTCGGGTCCATCGTCACCAGGGTTTGCCCCTTGGCCACGCGGTCGCCCACCTCCACATGGATTTTTTTGATGATGCCGCTGACGGTCGACGACACCTTGACGGTCTGATACCCTTCGAGGTTGGTCGGCAACGAAATCTCGCGGTCGATTTCGGAGGCTTTAATCACGATGGTTTCCACATTCTCGACCTTTTCTTCCTGCTGTTCGGTCTCCACTTCCTTTTTGCATGCGCTCAAGGCCAACAAAGCCATAAAAGCGATGCCCAATGTCCAAGATTGTTTCATATTGTATGGTATTATTTATTCAAGAGATTTTTGAGGTTCACGTATGCACTGACCATCTGCGTCAGGCTCGACACGTAACTGTTCTGCGCATTGATCAGGTTCGTACTGGCATTGGTCAGATCCAACCCCGAGGCATAGCCGTACTTGTATTTGTTGGCCACATTGTCATACACCCGCTGCGTCACCTCGATGTTGTCTTTCTGCAGCTGGTAGTCCTCGTAGGAGGAGGTCAGAGTGAAACGATACTGCTGGTCGTTCATTTCCAATTGATCCTTCTGATCCGCCAGGTTGTTCTCCGCCACCTCAAGCGCACGGCGTTTTTCCGTGATAGCTGCCGCATTGCGTCCGCTGGACCAGATGGGCACGCTCAAGGTCACTCCCACCGTATTGGGCGGTGTCATGTTAAAGCGGGCTTCTTCCCCGAAATAGGTCTTGGCCGAATAGCGATAGTAGGCTGACAAAGTGGGAACATAGGCCATCCATGCCATTTTCCTCTGCATATCGGCCAACTCCACCTGTTTCCGGGCCAACCGGTAATCGTAATTGTCATCCAGCTGCAACTCATGACTGAGCAATTCCATAATGGTTTCGGCATTGACCACGTCATCCAGTGTCTGGGATAGCGTCACCCCGGTATCAGCACCGACCCCGAGAAGCAGACGCAACGTGTTATACAGGTTCATCACCTGACGTTCCGTACTGTTTATGCCGTTCTTCAACGAAGCGACCTGCACCCGGATTTTGTCGGCTTCAAGCTGCTCGGCCGAACCGACTTCAACCGCCTTTTCCTGCATAAGTGCCATATCCGTCACATTCTGCAGATTCCGATTGAGCAGTTCGACCGTCTGCTCCAGCGCTAGAATGGAAACATAGACCGTATTGACATTGGAGGTGATCATCTGACTCGTCTTGCTGACAGCAACATCCGACATTTCAATGGCAAGATCGGACAGAAGCACCCCTACAATCTGCTGGCCACTCACGGCAGCGGAAACGGTCAATCCCAATGTACCGTTGGGATTGAGGGGGATTTTGGTGGCACCTCCGCCCATCTGTTCTTTCAGAGAATTTCCCAAATCAAGGGTATATGCCTGCAGTTCAGGCGAATACTTTCCAACCCACGAATAATCGGCGTCCGATGAAGAGGACGACGAACCCATATCCATCTCATAGCCGCACATATTCTGATAATCGAGCGACAAACTGACCTGTGGCAGCATGGAGGCGATAGACTGCCAGCGTTGGGCTTCGGCCTGGCGGACACTCAACGAGGCATTCTGAATATTGCGGTTGTGTTCCACCGCATAGTCGGACGCCTCCTGCAGACTCAGCGACAAACCGGACACCGGCGACGCGTCCTGCGCCACGGCCGCAACCACTGTCAGACAGGCGGCCATCATCAAAAACAAACTCTTCTTCATATCCTGGTTACTGTTTACTCAAATAATTTTCGGCATAATACACCATTCCCTTGTCGCTACACACCACCCGCACCAACGCATCCGATACCAGATCCACAAAAGTCGTCACCTCTCCGGGCTCCAACTCCTGCAGCTGCGCCGAAGTGGTGGACTGCCAGCGGCTCAAGAAATCGGTCATCAGTTTCACATCCATATCCTGCCGGAACCACCCCTGCTCCATACCACGCGTCAGGAACTCGGATAGCACCCGGCGGATTTCATCCTTTTTCTCCGCCACCCGCTTCTGTTGGATTTCAGGGTAATATTTGTTCAGATCATAAAAGAAAGCCGCATACTTGCGGTGAATTTCCCGCTGGTTGGGACGACGGTAACAGAAAATGGCATCAATCGGATTGTCGTTGTTCTCAAGCAACTGCGCCTGCTGTTTCTCCGAATGCTGCCGGCCGACAATCCGTCCGCAAACTGCCTCGACCAGGTCCGCCTTCTGTTCAAACTCACAATAAAAGGTTTTCTTGGACATTTGGAGTTCCTTGCAGATATCGTCGATACTCACACTGCGGATGCCGAACTTCACAAAGAGCGTTTCGGCCGTCTTAAGAATGTTGCTGCGAACTGCGTTGTCCATGGTCTGCATTGAAATCGGATGCAAATATACAGCAAACCGTCCGCCTACGGCTTTACATTTGGGATTATTTTTCGTAAAAAATTTTTGCATTTTTGCTAATATACTAAAACACAGCACTATGCACGGAAACTTATTCACCGCAAAAGTTTCCTGGAACCACAATTTTTGTAACAATCCTGTAACAAAACGGAGGATGCGGTCCGGAAATGCCCGCTTTTTTGTACCTTTGCGGAAAATTCTGCCGCAAACATGCCCGTACTCCCTCCTGACGAACAACTGCTGCTGCGCCTGCGCGCCCGCTTCGGAAAAGCCATGCAGGACTATGGTCTGGTGCAGGACGGCGACCATGTACTGATCGGGCTGTCGGGAGGCAAGGATTCGCTGGCGCTGGTGGAACTGCTGGGGGAACGGTCGCGCATTTTCAAGCCCAAATTCAGCGTAAGCGCTCTGCACGTCAGCCTCGACAACGTCCCCTACCAAGCGGACTTGGAGTACCTGAAGGCATTTTGCGAAAGCCATCATACGGTTTTCCACCACTGTACCGGGCACTTCGAGCCGGACACCGACGACAAACGCGGCCCCTGCTTCCTGTGCTCATGGACCCGGCGAAAAAAACTGTTTGAGACCGCCAAAGCACTGGGATGCAACAAGATAGCGCTCGGACATCACCAAGACGACATTCTGAGCACCCTGCTGATGAACATGACGTTCCAGGGGGCATTCTCCACCATGCCGCCCTATCTGAAGATGCAAAAAACCGACGTGGACATCATCCGGCCGCTCGCCCTCTGCCGCGAAAGCGACCTGCAGGCTCTGGCCCGGCTGCGCGGCTACCGCAAACAGGCCCGCAACTGCCCGTACGAGACCGTATCGCACCGCGCGGACATGAAAGCCCTGCTCCAACAGTTGGAAACGCTCCATCCCGAAGCCGCCGCCAGCCTGTGGGGCGCTATGACCAATATCCAAACCGACTATTTACCCAAGAAGATCCAACCATGAATGAATTCCTTTCGACCGAAGAATCGGTTATCCAAATGCTGCGCACGGTTTTCGACCCGGAGATCCCAGTCAACGTGTACGATCTGGGACTTGTCTATAAAATAGAGGTGGACGACGACAAGAACGTCACCATCGACATGACGATGACAGCCCCTTCCTGCCCCATGGCCGACTTCATCCTGGAAGACGTCAAGGAGAAGGTGGAATCCATTGACGGCGTCAAAAACGTGGAAGTCAACCTGGTCTTTGAGCCCGAATGGAACAAGGACATGATGAGCGAGGAAGCCAAGCTCGAACTGGGCCTGCTGTAATCAGACAAAAGCCCGCCTCCGGCAGCGAAGGCGGGCTTGTTGTATCCAGGCGGACAGTTACTCAACCGCAATGTAACCGAATTCCTTCGGGTATTTCACCTCGTAGGCCAAACGCAGCGTCCGGGATTCGCCCGGAGCGAGCGTCACCTCCCAGGTCAGTTTGCCGATAGTCGCCTGCACTTTGGCCCCGGAAGCCTCGGTAAGCTCCACTTTGATCTCGCTGTCGGACGAAACCGGGTATTGGTCCACCACCTGCAGCTTGACCGTCTGCTTCTTGTTGTTGCGCAGTGTGATGTCGTAGGCCTTCTGCACCTTGACGGTTCCGCCCACGGTCTTGCGGACTGTATAGTTCTTCACCTCTTCGCGCTTGACGAGCAGATCTTTGTCACGTCCCACCGACAATTGCAGCGTATCGGTTATGGAAGCGGCGTCGAGCGCCACTTCCCCCTGATAAACCTGCCCGATGAAGAGCGATGCCGGGCCGGACAGCAGGTTGTAGCTGGTATAGTCGGGTACCCGCGCCGACAGCCAGACTTCCTTGCTCTGACGGGGCATCACCACATACTGGTAATCGGCAGGCAGATCGTTCTGTTGGATCTCCACCTGGTATTTTTTCCCATCCGAAGGAATGGTGTAGGGCATGGCGATGGCGAACTCCGTGGCCATGGCTCCCGACTCTACGCTGACCGGTACCGGAGCGCTCGCCGCGTATGCGACATCCATATCCGCCGTCTCCTCGTCCACCGCATAGGCGGCCATTTTGGCATTGGACACCTTCACGCCCATGGCCAATCCGCGCATAAGGGGTTTGGGCTGCGGTTTGGAAACGGTCAGCACCTGGTATTGCGGAATGGTGTAATCGCGCGAAGGATCGCCGGTGGAAAGAACGAGACGCACCTGCTTCCAATCCTCGCCCGTATTCTGATAAACACCGGCATTGTACACCAAATGCAGCGGAGTGTCGGTATCCTGCACACGCAGTTCGTATGAGGGACTCCACCATGCACCGGAGGCCAGGTAACTGAGCCGCAACGGAACCGTCGGACGGGCGGAAGCCGCCTCCAGTGTCAAGAGCACACGGCCGCAGCGCTGGCGGATGTTACCCAACGCCTTGCGCTGTTCATTGAGCAGTTTCTGACGTTCGAGCATACCCTGCCGTTGGTTCTGCAAGGCAAGCTGCTGCCGGCCGATGGCGGCCAGTTCCCGGACGAAGTACTGGGCCATGCTCTGCAGGGAGGCAACGGTCGAGCCTTGGTTGCCTCCTACATTCTTGTTGGCCAGAATCAGTTCGCGTTCAGCGGCCAACACGTCCAAGTCGGCTTGGTTGAGCGTAAGCGAATCGGCCAGTTTTTTGAGTTTGGCGTCCAAGCGGTCGGCGTGCGGTTTGAGGTCGGGATGGTCGCGCATGACAAAGTCGGAGGTGACCGACGCGATGGTCACCGACGGGTCGGCCACCAGAGCCTGCAGGGTGGAGGCGTTGAGCTGCCGGCTCAATCCTTCCACCGCAACGATGCTGGTGCCCTTGGGCAGATTGAGCGTGCCGGAGCGTTGCACCATGGCACCGTTGCTATAGACCATCACCTGGTCGATTTTGGTGTTCACTTTCAGCGTGTCGGCGGCAAAAACCGAACCCGCCATAGCGGTCAGTACGGCCGCGAAGCATAATTTGTGATTCATGTTCATTCCAATTTGCGTATAATATGCGGTTGGACGGCGTCCGCCCGCAAAAGTTTAACCAATTTCCGAAAGTTCGAGCCAGCGGGTCGATTTGGCATCAAGTTCGGGCAGCAGGGCGGCCATGCGGTCAGCCATTTGCCGTAAGGCTTCGCTGTCGGTGGTTCCGCCGGCGAATGCCGCCTCCAACTCCTTCTTCTCCTGTTCCAAGGCCTCGATTTCCTGCTCCAACGCGGCCAATTCCTTTTGTTCGGCATAGGTCAGGCGGCGTTTGCGCTCCTGCCGCGGAACTTGCGGCGGGGCCTGCGCCTTGGCCTGACGAGCCGTCTCCTTCTGCTGCTGGTCGCGCCAAGTGCGGTATTGGGTGTAGTTGCCCGGAAAGTCGCGCACCACCCCGCCGCCTTCAAACACCAACAGGTGGTCCACCACTTTGTCCATGAAGAAACGGTCGTGCGAAACCACCAGCACGCAACCCTTGAAGTGCTGCAGATAGTCTTCCAGAATGTTCAGTGTGGCGATGTCCAGATCGTTGGTCGGCTCATCAAGCACCAGAAAATTGGGATTGCGCATCAGTACGGTGCAGAGGTACAACCGCCGGCGCTCGCCACCGCTGAGTTTTTCGATGTAATCGTACTGCCGCTGGGGCGAAAAAAGGAAATGCTGCAGGAACTGGGAGGCTGTCAGCTTGCGGCCACCGCCCAAATCGATGTATTCTGCGATCTCACGCACCGCATCGATCACCTTTTTGCCGGTATCGGCCACCAAGCCGTCCTGGCTGTAATAGCCGAACTGCACCGTATCGCCTACATCAAAGCTTCCGCTGTCGGGTTTCACCTCGCCCAACAGCATCTTGAGGAAGGTGGATTTGCCGGTGCCGTTGCGCCCCACGATCCCCACTTTCTCGTAACGGGCGAAATTGTAGTAGAAATCCTTCACGAGCACTTTGTCGCAATAGGCCTTGGAGATGTACTTGGCTTCGAATATCTTGGAGCCGATGTAATTGGACTTGACCGACAGACGCACTTGTTCGTCGTTCACCCGGCGGTTCACCTGCTCCTGCAGTTCGTAGAAAGCATCCTTGCGGCCTTTGGCCTTGGTACCCCGCGCCTGCGGCATGCGACGCATCCATTCCAACTCTGTACGATAAAGGTTCTTCGCACGCGCCAGTTCGGCCGCCTGCTGCTCCCGGCGTTCGGCCTTCTTCTCCAAATAGTAACTGTAATTCCCTTTGTACCAATAGAATCTGCGGTCGTCGATTTCGAGGATATCGGTGCAGACCCGGTCCAAAAAATAACGGTCGTGCGTAACCATGAGCAGTGTCATCGTGCTGCGTCGGAGCAGATCCTCCAGCCACTCCACCATGGCCAGGTCGAGGTGGTTGGTGGGCTCGTCGAGAATCAACAGGTCGGGCTCGCTCACCAGTGCGTTGGCCAGGGCCATCCGCTTGAGCTGTCCGCCGGAAAGTTCGCGGACCGGCTGGTCGAGCCGTTCGATCCCCAGTTTGGAGAGCATCTGCTTGGCCTTGACCTCGTAATCCCATTCCTTGTGCAGCGCTTTAAGCTCGTTCTCCACGCACATGAAAGCATCCCAGACCGTGCTGTCCGGGTCGTAATCGGGCGACTGGCGGAGATAGGCGGTACGCAGACCGTTGCGCCGGGTGATGCGTCCGGCATCCACTCCCTCCACACCGGCCAGTATGTTGAGCAACGTGGTTTTGCCACGGCCGTTCTGAGCGACCACCGCCAGCTTCTGCCCCTGCATGAGGTCAAAATCGACTTGCTCGTACAATACCAGGTCGCCGAATGATTTGGTCAAACCCTCGATTTGCAAATAGGTTTCCATAAGCAGTACAAAAATACAAATTTATTTCGTACTTTTGCGCTTCGTGTAACCGCCATGAAAAAACTTTTATTGACAATAACCGCCCTGTTGTCCGCCAGCGCCCTGCTGACGGCGGCTGAAGGGCTTTGGATGCCTCCGTATCTGCCGAAAGGCACCCTCGACAGCATGAAGCGGATGGGATGCGGGCTGCAGGAGAACGAACTGTACAGCGAACGGACCCCCAGTCTGAAGGACCAGGTGCTGCTCTTCTCCTCCGGAGCCACCGGCATCGTCCTTTCGCAGGACGGATTGGTGTTGGTTCCCGCCGGCAGTCTGGCCGGTCATTTGCCGGAAGGCATGGAACGGACGGCAGCCGCCACCGACGCAGACGAGACACCCCTGCCCGGGCTCTCCGCCTGGCGACTGATCAGCACAGAGAATGTCACCTGGCGCATCTGGCCCAAAGTGGAGCATGTGTACAATCCGGAGCAACGCCGTCAGATACTGGACTCGCTGGAGGTACGCCTGTATCAGCTCAAACGGCTCAAACGCGGCACCATCGCCAAACTGCATGCCGGTGAGGGTGGCCAGTTCCACTTGTGCATCTACCGTCAATACTCCGATATCCGGCTCTGCTACCTGCCCGACGTATGGTGGCGCACGCTGCGTTCGGGGCGCGAGGGGCACGAGGCCCGGCATAGTGCCGACTTCGCCTTGGTACGGCTGTACGACGACCGAACCGACGGCGGACAGCAGCCGGCCCGTATGCCGAACAACGCACTGCTCACGGAAGAGGGGGTGGAAAGCGGCGACTTTGTGCTCACGCTCGGATTTCCCGGGCCCAGTCATCCCTATCTTCCCCTGGCCACTTGGCAGGAACGCAGTTATACCGAGCCCTACGCCCGATGGAAGGCCGACAGCCTGTGTCTGGACTTTGACGGACGCGCGCTGGCCCGCGAAATGGACAGTCTGGGGGTCTTGCTGGCCAACAGCCGGCAGGAGGCGCTTCCCGCATCCAAAATTGCCACGGAGAACGCTTATATGCAATGGGCGGCCAATCAAACGGACTTTGAAAGCCAACTGCGCTACGCCGGCGCACTGGCCGGTGTACGCAACATGCATCAGCAACGCAAACCGCTGCTCTTCCGCATGGCGCTGCTGCAAACCCTGTTGAACCACCTGCCGGCCGCCCGGGCGGTGAAAGCCACCACACTGACCGGCGACGGATATCTGACAGACACGGAATGGAAACGCGAATTCGCCAACGCCGATACGGCCGCCTGGGGCAGGCAACTGGACCGCGTAACCGTCTGGATGGCGGGACGCGGCGACACGCTCCTGCTGCCTGCCGGATTCGGGGGCGGACGGGGCACACTCTCCGGCAGCACCCTGTTGGATGGAAAATCCATGGCCAAAAGGTTCAAGAAATCGACCCTTACCCGTATGGACGGCAATGATCCGCTCATCCACCTGATCCGGTATTGGGAGCAACGCATCGCCGCCGACTCGGTCGAATGCGCCCGGTTGGATTCGGCTCGCCGGATATACACCGCCTACTACTACGAAGGGCTGGCGCGTTTCCGTCCCGAACTGGCCGAACATCCCGACGGCAACTACAGTCTGCGGCTCAGCTACGGACAAGTGGGCGGCTACACCCCGGGCGACGGGGTGCAGTACACGGCCGTTACGACGCTGGAGGGGATCTATGAACGCAATCTGACGGAAGCCCTGCCGGCTTTGCTGCAACCCGGAACCGACGAACAGCGGAGTACGGTATGCCAATTTTTGGCCGATGTGGATCAAACACCCGCTTCTGTCGGGTCGGCGGTGTACAACGACCGTGGCGAACTGACGGGCATGCTCACCGGTCCGGCAGAAAATGCAGGCCAGGCTCCCTATGCCTACGAAGCCGGACGCACACGCTCCCGCATACTGGACATCCGCTACATTGCCTTCCTGCTGCGGGGGGATCCTCAAGCCGAACGCTTTGTGGAGGAACTTACGTGGAATGAGGGCGATGACAACATCAGTCTGCAGTATGTGGCGGCACCGGTATCCGGGACGCTGACGGACGATGCGGACCATGAAGAAAACGATGCGGAAGCCGCCCCGCTTCCCGACGAAGACGAAAACTCCGACGAATAGGCATGCAGCGTTACTTTCTACATCTTGCCTACAACGGCGCCGGCTACCATGGTTGGCAGAACCAACCCAACGGCATCAGTGTGCAGGAAACGCTGGAGAAGGCGCTGGGCAACCTGTTGGGCGGTCCGACCCCCATTGTGGGAGCCGGACGAACGGATGCAGGAGTACACGCCTCGGACATGTACGCGCATTTTGAGACCGACCGGCCAGTGGACACCGCACTGCTAACCCAACGTCTGAACGCCTATCTGCCGCAAGATATCGTCATTTTCGGTGTAAATCCGGTCAGCGAACGGATGCACGCCCGCTTCAGCGCCCTGACCCGCACTTACCAATACCACGTCATCACACGCAAAGACCCTTTCCGTAAGGAATACACCTACAGAGTGCCCTCCGACACGGATTTCGAAGCCATGAACCGGGCCGCCTCGATACTGCTGGAATACGACGATTTTGAATGCTTCAGCAAATCGCACACGGATGTCAACACCTTCATATGCCACATCACCCGGGCGCAATGGACCCCGGTATCGGATCACGAGTGGGTGTTCACCATTACGGCCAACCGATTTCTGCGCAACATGGTGCGCGCCATTGTAGGCACCCTGCTGGAGGTGGGGGCCGGACGCTCGAGCGTGGAGGACCTGCACCGTATCATCGCCAGTAAAAACCGTTGCCAGGCCGGCATGTCCGTGCCGGGCAAAGCGCTGTTTCTAACCCAAATCACCTATCCCGATGAATAAGAATGCAACACCCGAAGCGTGGATTCCCAGTCTTTATTTTGCCGAAGGACTGCCCTATGTGCTGGTCATGACCGTGTCGGTCATCCTGTACAAGAACCTCGGTGTCTCCAATGCCGACATCGCCTTCTTCACCAGTTGGCTCTACCTGCCCTGGGTCATCAAACCGCTGTGGAGTCCGATTGTGGATCTGCTGGGAACCAAACGCAGTTGGATCATCGCCATGCAGTACCTGCTCGGCGCATCGCTTTCCGCAGTCGCCCTGCTGCTGCCCACCGAAGGGTTTTTCCGCTGGACGCTGCTATTGTTCTGGCTGATGGCGTTTTCATCGGCCACGCACGACATCGCCGCCGACGGTTATTACATGCTGGCACTCAGCGAGAAAAACCAATCGGTGTTTGTCGGCATCCGCAGTGTGTTCTACCGCATCGCCATGATTGCGGGGCAAGGCGGATTGGTGTTTGTTGCCGGTTGGTTGGTGGAAGACCGTGGCATGGAACAAGCGCAAGCCTGGCAAAGGGTGATGATTTTCACTTCCATACTCTTCCTGTTCATCGGCATCTACCACACGTGGATCCTCCCCCGGGTCGAAACCTCCGGGACCGTTGCCGGCAGTACGGAGCGAAAGTCTGTAACCGACCTTTTGAGCAGCTTCTTTACGAAAAAAAACCTCCTCCTGGCCCTGCTCTTCATTCTGCTCTACCGCTTGGGCGAAGCGCAGCTGGCCAAAATCGCGTCCCCCTTCCTGCTGGACGCCCGTGAGGCCGGGGGATTGGGACTCAGCACCACCCAAGTCGGCGTCATCTACGGCACCGTCGGAGTCATCGCCTTGGTCACCGGTGGCATTCTGGGCGGTCTGCTCGCCGCCCGCTACGGCCTAAAAAAATGCCTGTGGTGGATGATCGGCGCCATGAATCTGCCCAACCTCGTCTATGTATGGATGGCTTTCGCCCAACCGGACAACTTCTTTCTCATCACCTCGTGCATTGCGGTGGAACAGTTCGGCTACGGTTTCGGTTTTACGGCGTTCATGCTCTACCTGATGTATTTTTCGCAAGGAAAATACAAAACCTCGCACTACGCGCTCTGTACAGGCTTCATGGCATTGGGTATGATGATTCCCGGCATGTTCTCGGGCCGGATCCAGGAAGCGGTCGGCTACTCGTCGTTCTTTATCTGGGTCTGTCTTTGCACCCTTCCGGGAATGGTCATTGCGGCCTTTTTGAAAATCGACCCGGAATACGGTCGGAAACAGACACTGTCATAACTTATGTCACCGTTCGTCCTTTCCTACTATATATTGGCCACCGTCCTGCTGCTGTTGGCGGTTATATTCGTCTTTGTGCCGACGCCCCCGCATCCGGGCCTGCGCAACTATCGGATTTCGCTTCGGTTGTTCGCGCTCTCCTACCTGACGCTGATGGTGTACTGCCTCATCAAGTCGCACTATTCTCCGGCACTGCTGAGCATTCCCTTTCTGATTGCCGCTCCGCTGGAGGCGGTATTTCTGGCCTTCTCGCATGTCATTCTAATCCATCCGCAAGCGGCCACCCGGACTACTGTATGCAAAAATCTGCTGCCACTTGTCCTATTCATTCTGCTCGAAGGATTGCAAAGTCTGCTGTCGGAGCATGTGACACTCAAGCATTATGAACAACTGCTGTTCCTGAACAACGGCTACACGCCCGGTCAGGCAACCGACGTGCTACTGCGGGAACTCTGGCTACTGGCCTATGCCATCCTCATCTTCCATTACGGCCGGATGTATTTCCGGGAAGAGAAACGATATAAAATCCTGGCCGGCGACTATTCATCGGAGAATTTCATTGTCAACCTACCCATTGCCCGGGCAAGTTTCATCTGCGCCCTTTGCGTGGGAGTCACCACGTTGTTGATCACCTTCTCGCTGAGCGAAACTTTCAGCATCTGTCTGAACTACCTGATTCTGGTGCTGTATGTGGCTATGGCACTGCTCTACCTGCAGTATCCCAAAGTGTTTTTGCGGATTTACTCCATCCTATTCGAAAAACAGGACAGGGCCGACGCCCCCGACTATGCCGTCAGCCAGTCAAGATGGAGGGAAATCCGCCTTGCGATTGTCTGCGACGGGCTTTACCGCCGTAAGGGGATCACCATTGATGACGTGGCGCTGCATTTCTCCATGAACCGGACAATGGTCTCCCACATGGTCAACGCACACGAAAAAATGAACTTCAATGCCTTTATCAACCACTGTCGGATTGACGAAGCACGGGAGTTGATAGCCCGCCGTCCCGAACAATCCTTTGCGGAAATCGCCGACACGGTCGGCTACAGTGAACAAAGCAACTTCGCCCGGCAATTCCGGTTGGTTACCGGCATGACGCCGTCGCAGTACCGCTACAGCCTCCTGCTGAGTCAGTCGCTGTAGTCGATATCGAAGTTGATTTCGATGGTATAGTCGCTGTAATCGGCATGAATGCGGTCGGCCAGTTGTTGGCGGAGAACCGCCTTGTCAGCCACCTTGAAATCGACAACCGCATCAAAAGAAATCACCTTCGACGTACGGTCAATCAGGATACCGTGCACCTGCAGAATACCGTCGAACTGCATCACAGCCGTGCGGATATCCCGTTGTATTTTGCCCAGAGCGTGATCGTGACAATCAACCGCATAAACGCCTATGGTGAGAAACACACCGTATTTGCTTACAATCTTTCGTTGAATCTGT
>JAGDAS010000017.1 GCA_017959385.1 Paludibacteraceae bacterium | reverse complement strand
GGCATTTTCTCCCAGTCGTAAAATCGAGCTACCTTTTCGTCGCCACCGGGTGTTGTTGGAATCGCTGCGGAGGGAGGCCACTGCCAATAGCGCATCACCATGGCAAGAGCAACGGGCCCGCAACCGGCATCACAATGTCCGCAATCACACTTTCCCCCGTCACATTTTGGGCATAGTGCATTATACGATTTTTCACATCCGTAACCAACACTTTGCCCCCATAGTATCTCTTGTCCGTCTATTTTAAGCAGATATTTTCCCGGAGTGTATATGTCCGACCCTGAATCAACCTCCGTTTTTTGTTTTCGGAAGCCTCCTTGTGTGGGAGTTGGGACACTGTCGGTGGAATTTTTCACCTCCTGAATCTGGGAAGCGTACATATTCATCAACCACCGCATCCCGTCAGGCATGTCGTCGGTATCGAAGGTTCCGTTTTCGGAGTAAGCCAGCACCGAGGCCGTGGTGCGGTCGTCGGCCGAGACGAGCACCCAGCCGCCCCCGTCCATCTGCACGGCATACATGCAGGTAGTGTCGCCCGCCATCCATGGCGTCACCTGGGAAACCTCGGTTTCGGCAGTGCTGCGAAGACCCGCAGGGCGGCAGCCGTAACCGACAACAACACAAAGATAGTGAATCTTTTCATCGGGTTGGTTCAAGCAAGTAACGAAGATTAAGATTTCACCGCAGTCCCATGCGTTCGGTAATCCAATCGTTACGGAACTTCTTAAGTTCTCCGTTTGCGATAATTTCACGCAGACGTACAACAATTGATGACGAATCGTTTTGGTAATAAACATCGGAATATGCACCAACAAGTCCAATGTCGCCGCTTAGTCTTATATTCGTTATGTCAGCGTATGGATGAGGATCTTTTAATGCGGATGTTGCGCAATATTTACCTTCACGAAGGAGACTGTTAAATTCTTCCCACGTCATATCCCCCAGCACTCCCATTGCTCCAGATTGCGTGTTTAACACATTCATATACCACCATCCATCGCACAAACGGATTAGCCTTATAGGTTGGTTACCGGTGTCGAAATACGATTTGTCTGTTACCACAGAGTCGGCGCTCTTCATTCCTATGACGTAGTTGGCATAATCGTCATTTGTAAATTTTATAATTGTTATAGAACCTCCCTCCTTGGGTCCTTGGGGACACGATGTCAGCCCGATTACAATCGCCAGTAGTATGAGTATCTTTTTCATTCTTCTGTAAGATTTCTTTTCATTTGCTTGTCAATACCCCAAATCCACCCGGTACTGCTCGATGCTGCCACTGTCGATGAGGGCGTTGATAAAATCAATGTTTTCAGGATAGTGCTCACTTATAGGGAATTTCTCAACCAATGTTGGTACTGCTCTGCGTGGAATACGGTAAAAACGACTGAATATCTGCCTTTCCAATATGTCATCGTCGGAATAAAAACTCTTGTCTGACGAAGAATAAGTACCCCAATTCCTGTCAATGACAGCGTAGTATCTGGGAGAACCAGATATATCCATATTACCTAAGTATAAATTATCCTTCATTGCGATTAAACACGAATCTTTTTCCCCTTTCCCACACACTCTCCATACATTTTCACCTCTATACTCAACGATGATTTTGTCCTCAAGAGAAAGACTTTTGTATTGATAAAGCCACATATCGTACCCAGGCTCAGGTACTGGTCCGCCAATGGGTTTGTCTTTTGAACAAGAGACAAAGACTAAAACAGTCGATATAAGTGTAATGATTTTTTTCATTTCTTCCCTGGTCCTTTAGTGTGACAACACAAAGATAGTGAATCTTTTCATCGGGTCAAAATCAAATGTTTGCTGTCGATGATCTCGCTGTTGGCGTTATTGTTCAACTTCGTGGGTGTTACACGCCGGAATTTTCATTACCTTTGCAGCCGTTATGGAACACCGTACATTATATCTGCTGGCGGCTTTTGTCGGATTGGGTGTGCTGATCGCCCTGCTTAGGAGGTTTACGCTTCCGCGGAAAAGGGAAGGCGCCCCCGCATCCCGAGCCGAGGTCTCCGTACCCCGTTCCGAAGCACCGGCCGGAGCGGAGCCGGAGCAGCCGAAACCGCGTCCGGAAGGATGTTGCGGGCAGCATGCCGTGTGTGAGAAGGAGAGTCTGTTGGCCGACAAGGCAACCTACGAATACTTCGACGACGAAGAGCTTGACGCCTTTCGCGGGCACACGGGTCCCTACACGCCGGAGGAGGTTGCCCAGTTCGACGAGGTGCTCCTCACTCTGCGCGAGGAGGAGACGGCCGATTGGCTCAAAAGCCTGCAGCAACGGGGCATCACACCCCCCGACAGTGTCCGTGACGAGGCTTTGCTGATTATTGCCGAGCGCCGGCAGTCGTAAAGCCGTTTGAATGACAACCATCAAGCACGTTTCCTATATGAAACAACAACATTATGTGGCCAAAACCTACAAGGGACTGGAGGAAGTACTGGCCGCCGAGCTTACCCGGCTGGGTGCCACCCGGGTCGAAACCGGCAACCGGGCCGTCACGTTCGACGGTGACCTGCGCATTCTCTACAAGGCGAATCTTCAGTGCCGTACGGCGCTGCGCATACTCTGCCCGCTTTTTTCCTTTCAAGCCCGCAATGCCGATGAAATCTACGACCAGGTGAAGGCTTACGACTGGTCCTCGCTGATGACGGTCAAATCGACTTTCCTGATTGAGACAACGGTGCATTCGGAAGTGTTCCGCCATTCAAAATTCGCCACCTACCGGGTAAAGGACGCCATTGTGGACCAATTTTACGAAAGTACGGGCAAACGGCCCTCCATCAGTGTTTCCAACCCCGAGTTCTACCTGAATCTGCACATTTCGGACACGACCTGCACACTCTCGCTTGACAGTTCGGGCGAACCGCTCAACCGCCGTGGATACCGGGTGGGGCAGACCGAAGCCCCCGTCAACGAAGTGTTGGCCGCCGGTATGCTGCTCCTGGCCGGATGGGACGGGCAGTGCGATTTCATCGACCCCATGTGCGGCAGCGGCACCATCGCCATTGAGGCGGCGCTTATTGCGCGCAATATCGCTCCAGGTATCTTCAGACAGCATTTCGCTTTCGAAAAATGGGCGGATTTCGACGCGGATTTGTTTGAGGAACTGTACAACGATGAAAGCGGCGAACGCGAATTCACCCATCGGATTTTCGCCTCCGATATAGATCCCAAAGCGGTGGCCGTCGCCTCCGAGAACATCAAGCAGGCTGGTTTGGCTTCGATGATCGACCTGCAAGTGGCCGACTTTACGAAAATGGACGACCATCCGCAGCCCATGCTGCTGCTTACCAATCCGCCCTACGGTCAACGCATCGGCGACCAGGTGGAGGAACTTTACCAAGCGGTCGGTTCCACGCTCAAGCACCACTTTACCCGGACCGAAGCCTGGATCATCAGTTCCAACGACAAGGCAATGGCACAGATCGGACTCCGTCCCAGCGGCCGCATTCCGTTGCTTAACGGCGATTTGGAATGCGAACTGCGTCACTACACGCTGTTTGCCGGCAAGCGCAGCGATTTCCGCAAGGCCGGCGGACAAGTGACCCGTGTCGAACGTCCGGCATCCCGCCGTCCGCGTCCCCAGAACCGTAAACGCTGAAAATATCACATCCGACCGCAGGGGGAGGGATTTTCGCTGCAGACTGCTTAAATCGGTCAAAGCGGAAAGCCCTCCCCCTGCGGTCGGCTTTTATTCCGCACAAAACAAACGGGGGTGCCGGTATGGACCGGCATCCCCGTTTTCAAATAGGATCCTAACTAATTATTTCGTTTCAAACAACTTGTTGAATTCTTCGAACGATACTTCTGCGTTGTCCAACGTGATCTTCTCCTTCAGAGCGGCAACCACCTTGTCCTCCAGCGCGCGGTCGGTAGCCTGACGGATACCTTCCTTGTCCTTGATCATGCTGTCGGCATAGTTCTCCAGAATGTCGTCGGGAGCGTTGAACATACCGTATTGTACAAACTGCGCTTTCGCCAGACGTTTGGCGGTCGCCCGTACATCGGCCTCCTCGATCTTGATGCCGTTCTCCTGTGCCAGCTGGTCCTTGGCCAACTGCCACTTCAGGTCTTCGATCATCTTCGGATACTCCTCCTCGATTTGAGCGTCGGTGAGCTTTTCGTTGCTGGCCTTCAGCCAACGTTTCAGGAAGTCGTCGGGGAAGACGAGGTCCTTCATCTTGCCCAGTACCAGGCTGCGCATATCCAACAGGAACTTGATGTCGCTGTCGGCCACAAACTGACCGGCCAGATCCGACTTCACCTTCTCGTTGAGTTCCTTCTCGCTCTTTACGTTGCCTTTGCCGTAAGCCTTGTCGAAGAAATCCTGATTCAATTCCGCTTCCGCAAAACGGGTGATTTCCTTGACGGTAAACTGGCAGTCGGCGTTGAAGTTCTTGGCATCCTCACCCTTGAGTCCGGTCAGCGAACCTACCTCGGCGTCGTTGTCGTAGGCCTTGCGGGGATTGAACTTGAAGGTTTCACCCACCTTCTTGCCGATCACCTTCTTCTGCTCGGTCTTGCTCTTCATGTAGTTGGGGCTCAGGATGGCGCCTTCATTCTTGACGCCGTCTTCCTTCACCTTCGTGCCGTCGAGTTCGACCAGCTCGCCTTTGACCACGTCCTTTTCCTCCACCTGGTCGGCGGGAACGTAGTTGCCGAAGCGGCCGCGCAGGGCGGAAACCTGTTTGTCCACCATATCCTGGGCCACCTGGATGGTGTAGTATTTCACCTTGTTCTTCTTGGTGAGGTCGATCTTGAATTCCGGAGCCAGGGCGATGTCGAAGGAGAAATCCATTTCGGCACCCTCTTCAATGGTCGGAGCAGGCACCCCTTCGGTCGGGAGCGGTTCCCCCAGGATGTTCAGGTTCTTCTCTTTGATGTAATCGTAGAGCGCAGTGGAGAGAATACGGTTGACTTCTTCGGCCAACAGCTCGCGGCCATACATTTTCTTCACCAGGCCTACGGGTACGCAACCGGGGCGGAAACCGGGCATGTTGGCTTTTTTACGGAAGTTCTTCAACGACTGCTCCCATTTCTCAGCGTAATCGGCGGGTGCGATATGCACCGACAAAGTGGCGTTTACGCTGTCCTTGTTGTTCTGTGAAACATTCATGTTCTACGATGTATATTGATGTGTAACTTATGTGCGGCTGACGGGACTCGAACCCACACGCCTCTCGGCACCAGATCCTAAATCTGGCGCGGCTACCATTACGCCACAGCCGCTCCGATCTATTTTCGGCGGTGCAAAGGTAAGTATTTTTGGTAAATAGACAAAAAAAGCGTTATGATTTCTTTTTCCGCTTCCCCACCGTCTTTGCCGGGTAGTCTCCCATGGCCGTGGAAAGGCCGTTCTCCCCGCAGTATTCGCGGATGGTGTCGAGGAATTCCGTTCCGTACCTGCTGACCAGCACCGGACCGAATCCGGGCAGGCGGAGCAGGTCCTTCTCCGTCAGTGGCAGGTAGGTCGCCGCATCCACCAGCCCGCGGGAGGAGGCGACACGATATACCGGCAGGCCGGTGGCTTCGCAAATGAAATGACGGATCTGCGACAGCCGGCGGTAGAGATCCGGGTATTTGGCTTTTACGGGTTCCTGCCCGTCGGCTCCGGCATAGGCGTTGACAGCGATTGAAGGCAGCTTTACCGATTTGCGGTAGGCGAAATAAAGCGCGGCATCGAAACGGCCGGCTACACGGGCCATCAGCTGCTCTTTCCCGGCGAGCGTGGCGGTAATGTCGTGCATGGCGTTGTTGTACTCCAATGCCAGCGCCTTGCTGTCGGTTTTGGCCGGTGAGCGGCGGATATCCCGCAGCCAGTCCCGCAGCAGGGCGATAAAGTAGGTGCTGGCGGCACTCAGACGCTGTTGCAGCCAGTCGGCATCCCACTGCCCGGCCAGCCGCCCGGCCAGTTGCCGTTGGAAACCTTCGGCTACCGGCTGTTGTTCGCGGAGGGCGGTGGAGAGGGCTTCCAAATGGGGCAGGGTTTCCTCGTTCCAATTGCCCGGAGCGTCGAGTATTATTTTGCGCAAGCGTTCCAACTGGCCTTGCGGCAAACGGAAATCATAGAGTTGCCCCACCAATTGCAGTTGGAAACGGTGGTTGGCCGCCTCCCAGGCATCCTGCAGCTGCCGGACGTTCTGCAATTGCCGGCCGAACGCGATGACGGCCTCGTCCTGCTGCAGCGATCGGAGCGGAACGGGCGACAGGAGGCGGAGTCCTTCCAAGCTGCGGCAGCGGCTCAGGGCCACATACACCTGTCCGGAGGCGAAGGCCTGCGCCGCGTCAACGGCTACTTTGTCGAAAGTGAGTCCCTGGCTTTTGTGGATGGTGACCGCCCAGGCCAGGCGCAGCGGCATTTGGGTGAAGGTGCCCTGCACATGGACTTCGACGGCCCCGGAGGTGGAATTGACCGTATAGCTGGTATTGCTCCACACCTCGGGTTCCACCCGGATGTCGCTGTCGTCCTCATCACAATGCACCCGGATGTTTCCTCCCTCGAATCCGGTAACGGTGCCGGTTTTGCCGTTGTAGTATCCCTTTTCCTGGTTGTTGCGCAGGAACATGACCCGGGCGCCTTCCTTGAGGGCCAGCGTTTCGTCGGTGGCGAAGCTCTTTTCGGGGAAATCGCCGTTCACTACGGCATGAAACAGTTTCTTACGTCCCGGCAACGCTTCCAGACGGGCGGCATTGATCTCGTCCGCCTTTTGGTTGTGGGTGGTCAGTACGATGCAGTCGTTTTCGGGTACGGTGCCGGGCTGGTACAGGGAGACGAGCCGCCGGCGCTGCGCTTCATCCAGCCGGCCGTCACGGATGGCGTTGAGCAGTTCGATGAAGGCCGGGTCGCGCTGGCGGTAAACCCGGTCGAACTCGATTGACACAAGCGGATTTTCACGGATCACCCGGCTTTCGAAAAAGTAGAGCCGGTCATAGTGGGGCGCCAGCAGCGGTTGGTCGCTTTCTGTGCTGACCGGCGAGAGTTGGTGCAGGTCGCCGATCAGGATCACCTGTACGCCGCCGAAGGGCAGCCGGTTTCCCCGGAAATACTGCAGTTCGGCGTCGATGGCGTCCATCACGTCGGCACGCACCATGCTGACTTCGTCAATCACCAGTGTGTCCATCTGGTAGAAGAGACGCCGTTTGGCGGCGTTGACGCGCAGCGCTCCGATCAGGTCGCGGCGTCCGGCTTCGGTGGGGATGTAGGGTTGCAGCGGCAGTTGGAAGAAGGCATGCAGTGTCATACCGCCGGCATTGACCGCCGCCACCCCCGTAGGGGCGGTCACCACCAGGTTTTTGTCCGTGTCCTCACGGAGTTTTTTCAGAAAAGTGGTTTTGCCTGCGCCGGCTTTGCCGGTGATGAACAGGTTCTGGTTGGTCTGCCGGGCATAGGCGTAGGCGAGATCGTAAACATTGTCGAAGATTTTCATACAGGGGTGTGTAAAAATGAATAATCGGTTGTGCGGTTGCAAATATAAACAAAATCTGAAAATCCTCTACTTTATATAGCGGTGAATGGTTGAAAAAATGTATCTTTGCAAGGTCATTCGACAGCGCAACACATACACACATGAGCAAACTGAGATTCGATGTTGTCCAAGACGCTTTCAAAAAGAAGGCGGCCGAAGTGGACACACCTTCCGGGACTCCTTCCGCCTATTTCGGCGAGTTGGTCTTCAACCGGGCCAAAATGGAGAAATACCTGGACGCCAAGACCTTCAAGGCCTTGACCAATTGCATTGACAATGGCGGTACCCTGGACCGCAAAACGGCCGACGGTGTGGCCGCCGGTATGAAAACCTGGGCGTTGGAACACGGTGTCACGCATGTGAGCCACTGGTTTCAGCCGCTTACCGAAGGCACAGCCGAGAAACACGACTCCTTTATGGAGTACGACGGCAAAGGAGGTATGATCGAGGAGTTCGAAGGCAAGGCCCTCGTGCAGCAGGAACCGGATGCGTCGTCTTTCCCCAACGGTGGTATCCGTGCCACTTTCGAAGCCCGGGGATATACGGCATGGGATCCGACATCGCCTGTGTTTATCCAAGACGATACCTTGTGCATTCCGACCGTGTTCATCTCCTACACCGGCGAGGCGCTGGATTACAAAACCCCGCTCAAGCGTTCGGTCAATGCAGTGACCGATGCCGCCCTGCCGATCTGCAAATGGTTTGACCCCCAGGTCCGGAAGGTGGTTTGCTACCTGGGTTGGGAACAGGAATATTTTCTGGTGGACGAGGGCTTGTATGCCGCCCGTCCCGACTTGATTCAAACCGGACGCACGCTGATGGGGCACGCCTCTTCAAAGAACCAACAGCTTGACGACCATTACTTCGGTGCCATCCCCTCGCGCGTCATGGCGTTCATGCGTGATGTGGAGATCGCCGGTTACAAACTGGGTATTCCCTTGAAGACCCGCCACAACGAGGTGGCTCCGAACCAGTTCGAACTGGCATCCATCTATGGGGAGATGAACCTCTCCAACGACCAGAACCAGCTCATCATGAATGTCATGAACACCATTGCCCGCAAGCATGGTTTTGTGGTGCTTTTCCACGAAAAACCCTTTGACGGTGTCAACGGCAGCGGCAAGCACAACAACTGGTCGCTCGGTACCGATACCGGCACATTGTTGCTGGCTCCGGGCAAGGATGCCATGAGCAATCTGCAGTTCATTACGTTTTTCGTGAATGTGCTGGCGGCTGTGCAGAAGCACAACGCCCTTTTGAAGGCTTCCATCGCTTCGGCTACCAACGCCCACCGTTTGGGGGCCAACGAGGCGCCGCCCTCCATCGTTTCCGCCTTCCTGGGCAGAACCATGACCGGCGTTTTGCGCAAGCTGCTCGAAGTGCCATCCGACACCCCCATCGAAATAGCCGGCAAGAAGGGCACATCCGTGGGCTTGGTCGAAATCCCCGAGATATTCATCGACAATACCGACCGCAACCGTACGTCGCCGTTCGCCTTTACCGGCAACCGGTTCGAGTTCCGTGCGGTGGGTTCCAGTGCCAACTGCAGCGGTGCCATGACGGTGCTCAATTCGGCTGTAGCCGAACAGTTGCACGCTTTCCGCGAATCGGTGGAGCGGGAGACGGCGTCCGGCAAGCCGCTGAACATTGCGGTTATGGACTGCCTCAAGCCGCTCATCGCCTCCATCATCGATGTGGTCTGCTTCGACGGCAATGGTTATTCCGAGGCCTGGCGCAAGGAGGCCGCCCGCCGCGGGCTGGATACCGAGACCTGCGTGCCTGAGATGATCAAGGAGTTCACCAAACCCGGTGCGGTGGAGATGTTCACCCGACTGGGGGTTTACAGTGCCAAGGAGTTGCAGGCCCGCAACGAGGTCAAATGGGAGATTTACACCAAGAAGGTACAGATTGAGGCGCGTATTACCGGCCGTATGGCCGAGAACCACATCATACCCGTGGCGTTGGCCTATCAGACCAAGTTGCTGCAGAACCTGCAGTTGATGCGGGATCTTTTCCCCGATGACTACAAGACCAAATCGCAGGCGGAGATCGAAATGATTGACAAGATTTCCGCACTCATCAACGACATCCGCCGCAAGGTGGGCGATATGATTGAAGCGCGCAAGACGGCCAACCGTATCAGCAACGCCTATGAAAAGGCGGTTGCCTACCATGCGATCGCCGAGTCGCTCTTTGCCATCCGTCGTCCGATTGACGAACTGGAGGAGGTGGTTGACAATGACATGTGGCCGTTGCCGAAATACCGCGAATTGTTGTTTATTAACTGATTATTGTTGGGCGTATGTGTGGAATAGTGGGTTATACCGGTGTTCGGGAGGCTTACCCGATACTCATCAAGGGATTGCACCGATTGGAGTACCGGGGCTATGATTCGGCCGGAGTTGCCCTGATGGGTGAACAGGATGATGCGCTGAAGGTTTACAAGGCTGCCGGACGGGTGTCCGATCTGGAGGCTGCGGCCGCGCCGAACGATTGCAGCGGGACGGCCGGCATTGCGCATACCCGTTGGGCCACGCACGGTGTCCCCAACGGCATCAACGCCCATCCGCATGTTTCGCAGAGCGGTAATCTTTCGTTGGTGCACAACGGCATTATCGAGAATTACGCCACCTTGCGCGACCAGCTCAAGTCCAAAGGATTTACGTTCAAGAGTGAGACGGACACCGAGGTGTTGGTGCAGTTGATTGAATATGTGGAGCAGAGCAGGCATCTGTCGCTTCCGGAGGCGGTCCGTATCGCCCTGAGCCGTGTGATCGGCGCCTATGCCATCATTGTGATGGACCGCCGGCATCCCGGGGTGCTGGTTGCCGCACGCAAGAGCAGCCCGATGGTCATCGGGCTGGGAGAGGGAAACTGTGAATTCTTCATTGCCAGCGATGCCTCGCCGATCGTCGAGTACACCCGTCGTATGGTCTATCTCAACGATGAGGAGATGGCTGTCTGCAAGCCCGGAGAGGAACTGAATGTCGTTACCCTGGGCAATGACGCGGTCAATCCCGACGTCAAACATGTTGAGCTCGACCTCGATATGCTGGAGAAGGGCGGCTATCCCCACTTCATGCTCAAAGAGATATTCGAACAGCCGCAGTGCCTTCGCGACGCCATGCGCGGTCGATTGCTCACGCATCACAAACGCGTGGTGCTCAGTGCGGTCAGCGATCATCGTGAGCAGTTGGTGGAGGCCCGTCGGTTCATTTTTGTCAGCTGTGGCACGTCATGGCATGCCAGTTTGATCGGCAAGCAGTTGATTGAACGGTTCTGCCGTATTCCGTGCCAAGTCGAATATGCCAGTGAGTTCCGCTACGCCAACCCGGTCATTCTGCCCGGCGACGTGGTAGTGGCCATCTCCCAGAGTGGTGAAACGGCCGATACACTGGCCGCCATCCAGTTGGCCAAGAAGGCCGGTGCCATCATATTCGGTATTGTCAATTCGGTCGGCAGCAGCATCGCCCGCCTGTCCGACACGGGAACCTACATCCATGTAGGGCCCGAAATCGGCGTGGCTTCGACCAAGGCCTTTACCGGACAGCTCGTCATCCTTACGCTTTTGGCGCTGGCCATCGGATACGAGCGCGGCTCCATTGACAAGGGCACTTACGAAAAATTGATCCAGGAACTCGATGTCATCCCGGAAAAGATGGAGAAGGTGCTTTCACAAAATGAGCGGATCAAGGAGGTGGCCGACCGCTATTGCGGCATCCGCAATGCGCTTTACCTCGGGCGGGGTATCAATTATCCCGTTGCTTTGGAAGGAGCACTCAAACTCAAGGAAATCAGTTATATCCATGCCGAGGGGTATCCGGCTGCCGAGATGAAGCACGGACCGATTGCTCTGATTGACGAGAATATGCCGGTAGTCTTTATCGCCACCCATCAGAATGAGTACGAAAAGGCGATCAGCAATATGCAGGAAGTGGTGGCGCGCAAAGGCCGTATCCTGGCCATTGTTACGGAGGGGGATACCGTTATCCGGCAATTCGCCGACAACGTCATCGAAATTCCCGACACCGAAGAATGTCTGGTTCCCGTGCTTTCGGTGATTCCGTTGCAGCTGCTGGCCTATCATGTGGCGGTTGGCAACGGTCTCAACGTGGACCAACCCCGCAACCTGGCCAAGAGCGTTACCGTCGAATAACCTGTCGGATCTTATCCAAAAACACAAAGGGAAGCGACCGCCGTCGTTTCCCTTTGTAAGCTCTTAAATTAATAAACTACGCCTAAGCGTTATTCTTTTGAAGTTGCGATGCAAAGATAGGGGTTATTTCGCTCGGATGCATCAAAATCTATTATACCTTTTTGCCGATTCGTTAATAAATTACTACCTTTATGGCGCACAAAGGTATACGTTTAAGCCGTTTTTTATGAAAAGTATGCGCACATTGTCGCTAGGAGACCTGCGGCGGTTCCTTCCCGATGCGGTCGGTATCGCCCAGGGCGACGATTTTTTTATCCTCGACATCTCTTTCCGTCCGGGGCAGGACTTGCGTTTGGTGTATCCCTGCCGCTTCGAAGGTATGGTAACGCTCTATTGCATCAAAGGAAGTTTCCAACTCACCATCGGTTTGGAGGATTATCCCGTTCAGGCCAACGACTTCGCCGTCAGTCTGCCGGGCGACATCATCCGCTTCGCATTGGGCGATGAGCGTAAGTCCGGGAAAATCCGTATCATGGCGATTTCGGACCGTCTGCTGAACGAGATGGACTTCGACATGCCCTGGGCGCAGCATGTGTTTCATTACCGCCGGATTCACGTCAATACATATTATAAGGTGTTGATCAACCATTTCCGCGACATTTTCCGAACGGCCATTATCGGTCGGCACGAGGAAACGCTCAAAAGCCTTTCCTACATGTTGCGCTCCATGAACATCGAATTGGCGCACATGTGGCAGGAAATGGCTCCCGACACGCGGCTGAAGGGGATTCAAAGTTCGCCGCTCACCGACACCTTTGTCACCTTGGTGGCGCGTCATCATGTCGAGCACCGTGACCTGCAGTTCTATGCCGAGCGGATGCAGCTTACGCCCAAATACCTTTCGGCGGCCATTGCGCAGGCCAGCGGCCAGTCGGCGGTGGATTGGATCACCAACTACGTTATTCTCGAAATCAAATACTACCTCAAGCATACGCGCCTGCCGGTCAAGGAAATCGCCTACGAACTCAACTTCGACAATCAGATGAACCTGTACCGGTACTTCCGCCGCCATACCGGTATGACGCCGTCGGAATATAGGGAAAGAGGGACGCTGTAAAAACGAAAGGAACCGGCATCGGTTGATGTCGGTTCCCCTGCAGTAGCGCAACCGGGATTCGAACCCGGGTTTCCGCCGTGAGAGGGCGGCGTCCTAGACCCCTAGACGAATGCGCCATTCGTGTAAGCGGATGCAAAGGTATAACATTTTTTGCAACTTGCAAAAAAAATTGTACAATTATGTCTATTTCAGCATCCGACCGGCACCGATATAGCGCTCGGCATAGTAGTTCTGCCGGCTGCTGGAGATGACAATGCCGGTGGAGGCGGCGTGAATGAATTCAAATTCCCCGCGGGGCAGCACGGTGGTCACAATACCCACATGGTTGATGTCATTGCCCCCTTTGCTCCCGGCAAAAAAGACCAGGTCGCCCGGCCGCAGGTCGTCGGCATCCAGTTTTTCCACCTGTTCATATTGCCACAACGAGCGGTGAGGCAACCGGTAGCCGAAATGGCTGAACACATAGCAGGTGTAGCCCGAGCAGTCAAATCCGTCGGGGGTCATGCCGCCGTACTTGTAGGGTTTCCCCAAATAGTTGCGGGCGTAGTCAACGATCTGTTGCGCCGTCAGCGCGGCAGCCGAAGGAGCAGTGGCATCCGGGTCCTCCAGTCGGGCTTCGTCGTCCAACAGGTTGTCAATCTGCGCGGTCTGTACGCTGGCCGGCGGTGCCAGGCGTTCCGCCCGGTTGCGTGCAACGGTGTACAGGCCGCAGAGCAGCAGCAAACCGACTAATATGGCATGTCCGCGTTTCATTTTACAGGCTCCATTCAAAGCCGTCTTTGGTGTCCTTTACGGTAAATCCGATCTTGGCCAGCTCGTCGCGGATTTGGTCGGAGGTGGCCCAGTCTTTGTTCTGTTTGGCCTTCAGGCGGATTTCAAGCAACAGGTCAACGGCTTTCCGATAGGCTTCGTTTACACCGCTGCCGCCTTGTTCCTGACGCAGTCCGAGCACGTCTTCGATCATGGTTTTGAAGGTGGCTTTGAGTTCCTCCAGGTCGTCGGCCGAAAGGGTGGCCTTGCCGTCGAACACCGTATTGACCGCCTTGCCGGCTTCAAAGAGGTGGGCGATGACCATCGGCGAGTTCAAATCATCGTTCAGGGCCTCTTCGCAGCGTTCGCGCAGTCCCTTTACATCAACGGTCGAGGTGGCGGCGGGTTGGATTTTCTGCAGCCGTGCGTACGATTCCATCAAGCGTGTATAGCCTTTCTCCGAGGCTTGCAGGGCTTCGTTGCTGAAGTCCAGCGTACCCCGGTAGTGGGCCTGCAGGACGAAGAACCGGATGGTCATGGGCGTGTAAGCCTGCTGCAGCAGTTTGTGACGGCCTGTAAAGAGTTCGTCGAGCGTGATGAAATTGCCCAGCGACTTGCCCATCTTCTGCCCGTTGATGGTGATCATGTTGTTGTGCATCCAATAATGTACGGTTTCGTGGCCCAATGCGGCTGTTGATTGGGCGATCTCGCACTCGTGATGCGGAAACATCAGGTCCATGCCGCCACCATGAATGTCGAATTCCTCTCCCAGGTATTTGGTGCCCATGGTCGAGCACTCCAGGTGCCAGCCGGGGAATCCTTCGCTCCAGGGTGAAGGCCAGTGCATGATGTGCTCCGGTTGGGCCTTTTTCCAAAGGGCGAAGTCGATGGAGCGGCGTTTCTCCTCCTGGCCGTCCAATTCGCGGGTGGTTTCCAACTGTTCGTCAATGTTCCGCCCCGAGAGTTTGCCGTAATGGTATTTGCGGTTGTACTTCTCCACGTCGAAATAGACGGAGCCTTCGCTCTCGTAGGCAAAGCCGGCGTCCAGAATCTTTTTTACGAACTCAATCTGTTCGATAATGTGGCCGGAGGCATGGGGCTCGATGCTGGGGGGCAGTACGTTCAGGTCCTCCATGCTCTTGTGGTAGCGGTTCAGGTAGTATTGCACCACTTCCATGGGCTCCTTCTGCTCAAGCCGCGCTTTTTTGGCAATCTTGTCCTCTCCTTCGTCGGCATCGTGTTCCAAGTGGCCCACATCCGTGATGTTGCGCACATACCGCACTTTGTAGCCCAGGAAGGTAAGATAGCGGAAGAGCAGGTCGAAGGTGACGGCCGGGCGGGCGTGGCCCAGGTGTGCGTCGCCATAGACGGTGGGACCGCACACATACATGCCCACAAAGGGGGCGTGCAGGGGGACGAACAATTCTTTTTTGCGCTTCAGCGTGTTGTAAACGGTCAGTTTGTGTTCCATGGGTGTTATTCTGTTTTATTATTGTCAATGGTCGTATCCTCTTTTACGAAACCGGATTCCTGTTCAATTTCCCGGATCAGATCCGATTCCTTCACTTCCAAGTGGTTCTGACGGTAGAAATCCAGGTATTTGTCCAAGGTTTCCTGGTCAAACACGGTCCGGTAGTTGGTTTTCGAAATGGCAAAGCACTTGTAGGGGGCGCCCGACAGGACTTGCCGCACATCGCTGTCGCTTAGTACGGCATTCTGGTACCAGACGGCCTCGTTCAGGTTGGCCAGTCCGCTTACCGTCACCGCATAGCCCGCCTCGTCCAGCTGTTTGACCGAAAGGTCGAAGTCCTTGATGAGGAAGCGTGTGAAGTTGTAGCCGGCCACGGCAAAGAGCACTTTGTTCTTAACCGCTTCGTCCCTGCCCACCAGCAGAATAAAGTGGTGTTCGTCGTCAGGGTCGTAGGCGAATCCGGCTTTCTGCAGGTTCTCGGCGAATTGGTCTTCGGTCACTTGGACGACGCGTTGTTCGCTGATCGATCCCACCGTGGCGGCCGACTGGATTTCCTTGCCTTGTTCCAGCAGCGCCACCATGTCTTTGGCCAGTACGGCGGTTTCGTTGTCCGGATAGTCGCGGATCAGAGCGTTGAGTTTGGTCTTGAACGCTTCCCTGCCTTCGGTGCTGCCCGACAGCATGGCATCCAGCAGGATATATTTGGGTATCAGCTTGCTGTCTGGGTAACGCAGGTGTGCAACGGTGGCGTTCGCCCGCACGGTTTGGGCATCGCCCCGTTTGAATGCGGCATAGGTTTCGCGGTACAGGGCCTCCTGTTCGGCGGCGTTTTCCTCGTCGAGCGTGGCTTTGCCCTGCAGGATGCGGGCGTACTTGCTGTCGGGATACAGGCGGATTACTTTCTCCTTGGTTTCCGCGGCTTCAACATAGGCGTTGTTGCGTTGGTAGTTTTTGTATAAGCGGTAATTCGCTTCCGGCAAATGGGCGTCGTCGGGGAAGCGGCGTTCCAGTTCTTCCAGGATGCGGATGGCCATCGGACGGTCTTCGATGCGGTCGTCATAGATGACAAACTCCTGATACAGCGCCTCGCGTATGGCGTTGTCGGAGGCGGTCCGGGCTTCTTCGGTCATGGGCAGCATGCGCATGTAGTGTTGGATTTCGGCATTCTCCTCCTCGTCGTCCGAATAGGTGGGCATAGGTTCGCTCTCCGCTTTCTCCTCGTCGGTGGTCTCGCTTTCCTCGTCGGTGTCGCTGTCGTAGTCGAACGCCATGCTGACACTCATCTTGTTGCTGCGCCGCCAGTCGTCCTCCAGCGTGCGGCGGCCCCAGGTGCGTTGGAAGTCCACTTTGCCTTTGCTCACCAGCGAGGGGTTGTAGAAATACCAGGCACCGCCGCTGTTCTCGCCCAGCGACAGACCGGTCTGGCCCATCACGGCGTTCTGTTCGCGGATTTCCTGGATACGGGCCTCTTCCTCCAGTTTGCGCTGTGCTTCGGCTTCTTCGGCTTTCTTCTGCGCAATGACGGCCTTGATTTTCTCCACCCGTTCATTTTCCGAAAGGGAGGCCAGATGCTGCAGGCTGTCCTCCAATTGTACGACTCCGGCGTGTTCGGCCAGCTGGTTGAGGTTGTTCGTCCGGCGGTCGATCTGCTTATAATCCGGGTAGTCGAGCGGAATGATGGGCAGCGCCTCGTTGTAGAGGGGTTGCGCCTGCAGGTATTCGGCATGCTGGTAATGGATGCCGCCCAACGCCAATAGCGCTTTGGCTTTGTCTATGCCGTCGCGGGTGCTGTTGTCAATGGCCAACCGGTAGTTCTCAGCCGCTTTCTGCTCATCTCCCTGCCGCAGGTGGAGCTCGGCGATGGCATAGTAGATTTGGTCCTGATAGTCGGCGTTGCTCTGTTTTTTCAGCAGCTTCCGCAAATTGGCGAGTACCTTGCCGGTGTCTTTGCCCTGGTAGCACTGCGCCTGGTTGAGCGTGGCGTTGAATTCCAGTTCGTGCAGCGGGTGGCTCTTGATGGTCTTGGTGTACCACTCGTAGGCCTCGTTGTATTTGCCCAACCGTTCATACACCTGTGCCAGAATGAAGCAGCGGCGTGCCTTCTGCCGGCGCGGGGCCTGCTCGATGGCCGTCTTCAGGTAGGGGACGGCTTCGGCATACTGTTCCTGTTTGAGCAACAAATCGGCCTTGACGCACACAAAGAGCTGGTTGGTCTTCGGGGTGAAGGTTTTTTCGTTCATTTTGTTCAGCACGTCCTCCGCTTCGTAGTACCAGCCCATTTCGGCGTAGGCCCGTGCCGTCCACAGTGTGGCTTCGGTAAAGACGTCCTTGTTGTCCTTGAAGTGTTTGGTGATGTAGGAGAAGGTGGCGTTGGCCGCCAGGAAGTCCAGTTTGTAGAACTGCGCTTTGCCCATCAGCAGCCAGGCCTCCTGCACCATCGGGTTGTATTCCTCCTTGGCCATGAACTACTTGTATTTCGGATCGCGGGCTTTGCGCGGGTTCTTTTTGGGTTTTTTGACGATGGAGTGCAGTTTGATGGTTTTCTCGCACTTTTCGATCGTCCGGTCCATGTCCGACGACGCCACCGATGCGTTGTCGTGGTTGCTGACGGCATAGAGCGGCAGCACGCGGGTGTAGTTGTCCTTGTTGGCCTCCCATACGGCCCGGTCGCCTTTCTCAAAGGCCTGGCGCCCGTTGAACAGCGTGTTGTAGCGCGCCGTGGTGTAGTGGTAGGCGCGTGTCACCCAGGTGTTCTTCTTCACGGCCGCCGCCGCATTCAGCGGCAGTAGCAGCAGGCACAGGAGCGTTGCAATATGTGGAATGCGGGTACGCAT
>JAGDAS010000006.1 GCA_017959385.1 Paludibacteraceae bacterium | reverse complement strand
GATGTCAACGCCGGCGCCTGGAAACTGGAGACCGAGCGCGGGGTGGTGATGGACGGCGACAAGTCCGAGCATCTGCTGGAAGCCATTCCCGTTATGGCGCAGTATGCCGATATCATCGGGGTGCGCTCGTTCGCCCGTTTCGAGAGCAAAGAGTTCGACTATCAGGAAACCATCCTCAACCAGTTTGTCCAATATTCGGGCAAACCGGTGTTCAGCATGGAGTCGGCTACGGTTCATCCGTTGCAGGCTTTCGCCGATCTGATCACCATAGAGCAATATAAGGAAACCAAGCGGCCCAAGGTGGTGCTCACCTGGGCACCGCATCCCAAGTCGCTGCCGCAGGCGGTCCCCAATTCGTTCGCCGACTTTATGAATGAGGCGGATGTGGACTTTGTCATTACGCATCCGCACGGTTATGAACTGGACGAAAAGTTCGTGCGCGGTGCGCGCGTGGAATACGACCAGCGCAAGGCGTTCGAAGGGGCGGATTTCATCTATGCCAAGAACTGGTCGGCCTGTGCCGATGCGCATTACGGACATATTCTCAGCAAGGATATGTCGTGGACGGTCGATGCCGAACACATGTCGTGGACCAACAACGCCTACTTTATGCACTGCCTGCCGGTGCGCCGGGGTATGATAGTCACCGACGAGGTGATTGAGAGCCCCCGTTCCATTGTGATTCCGGAGGCCGCCAACCGCGTGGTGTCCGCCCAGACGGTCATCAAGCGTATGCTGGAGTCTTTGTGATTTGCATTTTTTGAAAAAAAAACGGTTTTTTTCTTTTTTTAGTAAAAAAATCCTATTTTTGCATTTGGTAAATTTATCCACAATTTAAATTAAACAAACATGAAAAAGTTAGGTTTTTGGGCCGTATCGGCCATCGTAGCAAGTGCTATGCTGGTTTCTTGCTCCGGCAATTCCTCCAACAACAACGAGGAGAACAGCGCTGAACAGGATTCCACGGTGATTGTAGAAGAGGCTGCTGAGGCCGTTGAGGTTGAAGAGGCTGCTGAAGTAGAGGAGGCTGCTGAAGAGGTTGCCGCCGAGCCCAAGTGCGCTGCCAAGAAGGAGTGCGCTGCCAAGAAGGCTGAGAAGACGGTTGTAGAAAAGGTTGAGGAAACTGCCGAGGCCGTTCAAGAAACCGCCGTTGAGGTAGTAGAAGAAGTAAAGGAAGACGTTCAGGAAGTAAAGGCGTCGACCGGTGGTTCTCTGGAAGCCAAGAAGGCTGCCTCCAAGCAGGCTGCTACCGACCAGAAGTCGGCTTCCAAGAAGAGCAGACTCTAATCCAAATCCGAATATTCATTTTTAAATTATTATTGTTATGAAGAAATTTATTGTTAGCGCATTTGCTTTGCTCGCTACGGTAGTATGTTTCAACTCTTGCTCCGGCGAGGATGTAGAAGAGAAGCTCACTTTCACCTTGGATCTGAAAAGCACTGAAGAAGGTGTTCAGACCTTTGGTGGTAAGGACAGCGATGGTGATTATCTGACCATGCTCGTTAACGAGGAGGCCAAGACCTATGAATTGTTCTGGGGTGAGAGCAAGAAGGACGAGAATTTCGAAGAATTCTCCGCTGGTACGTTCGTTATCGAAGCCGGTCTTTCCGACGACAAGGTGATGAAGTGCTCGGACAATGACGGCGAAACCAAATTCGACCTCATTGTTAAGAATAACGGCAAGAAGTTGGTTAAGGAATAATCTCCTTACCTGACAAACCAAAAGCGCGGACCGTGAGGTTCGCGCTTTTTTTGCGTCTTTGTAAAAAAAAAACGGAGCAGCACTCCGCTTTTTCGTGTTTTTACAGTTCGATGTTCGCCCGGATTTTTGCAGCGATGGCTTGGAACTCCTCGGGCGAAAGCTGCAGCTTGGGGTTGGAGAAGAGCATATCCCGCTCCGATTCCATCGGCACCAGATGGATGTGCGCATGCGGCACCTCCAGACCTAGTACCGCCATGCCGACCTTGCGGCAGGGGAAAGCCTTTTGAATGGCCTTGGCAATAATTCTGGCGAAAATCTGCATGCCTGCCAGGTCTTCGTCCGACAGGTCGAAATAATAATCGGTTTCCTGCTTGGGGATCACCAGTGTGTGACCCTTTTTGAGCGGATTGATGTCCAGAAAGGCATAGAACTTCTCTGTCTCCGCCACCCGGTAGCTCGGAATCTCACCGGCTACTATCTTACTGAAAATGGATGCCATAACGTATCTGCGTTTATGCGGCTTATATGCCGACTTCAACCACTTCGAATTCAATCGTACCCGAAGGTGCGGCCACCTGTACCTTGTCGCCCTGTTTTTTGCCGATGAGCGCCTTGGCGATCGGCGTGCCGACCGACATTTTGCCCTCGCGCAGATTGGCCTCGGCTTCCGAAACCAGCGTGTAGGTCATCTGCTGGCCGGTCTTGGTGTTCTTGATCGTCACTTTGCTCAGGATTTGGATTACGCCGCTCGAGAGTTTGGATTCGTCAATAATGCGTACATTGGCCACGGTGGCCTTGAGTTGGGCGATCTTGAGTTCCAGCAGGCCCTGGGCTTCGCGGGCGGCATCGTATTCGGCATTTTCCGAAAGGTCGCCTTTGTCGCGTGCCTCGGCGATCTGGCGCGAGATCTGCGGACGTTCCACCGATTCCAGATGGGCGATTTCGTCCATCAGTTTCTTGTAACCGGCTTCGGTCATGTAGGTAGGATTTGCCATAGTGCTTAAGATTAATGTGTCGTTTTTAATTTTTGAAAAACATAAAAAAAGAAAGAATCCCAAACAGCCGTTGGGACTCTCTTATTATGTATGTGCAAAGGTACACCTTTTTATTTGAAAAAGCAAGCGCACGGAGGAAATTATTTGCCGTGGGCGGAACCGGAACGGAAATAAAAAAGGAGAGAAACGCTTTTCTCTCCTTCTTAACCTAAACCTTAACTATGAAAAATCTGATGACTTTTCGTACGACAAAGTTACGACAAAAAACAACCCCGGCAAGTTATAAGGTGTGAAAATCTCAATAATTAACGAATATTAACAAAACGCCCCCGTCAGAGTGGGCTGAATGACGTACCTTTGTGAAAAATTTTACCCATGACAACAAGTCCCGTCGGTCGCAAGGACGATACATCCGGTCCGGCCGAGTCAACTAAGAAACTCTTTATCGAGACCTACGGCTGCCAAATGAACTTTGCCGACAGCGAAGTGGTGGCCTCCATCATGCAGATGGCCGGCTATGAGCTGTGCCAGCAGATTACCCAGGCCGATGCCGTGTTTATGAACACCTGCTCCATCCGCGGGCATGCCGAAAGCAAGGCCCTGTCGCGCTTGGAGTACTTTCAATCCCTGAAGAAGAAACGTCCGTCGCTGATTGTGGGTGTGATGGGTTGTATGGCCGAACGCATGAAAGAGGAACTGCTTGGCTACAAGGTGGTTGATCTGGTGGTCGGCCCCGATGCCTACCTGGACCTGCCCCATCTGGTGGCGGAGGCCGAACAGGGGCATAAGGCGGTCAACGTCACCCTTTCGACCGACGAAACCTACCGCGATGTGCTGCCCAAGCGCATTGGTGGCAACCGGGTGTCGGGATTTGTTTCGATCATGCGCGGTTGCAACAATTTCTGTTCGTACTGCATTGTCCCCTATACCCGCGGTCGGGAGCGAAGCCGTGCCTACGACAGCATCCTCAACGAGGTGCTCGATCTGCAGCGGCGCGGTTACAAGGAGGTTACCCTGCTGGGGCAGAATGTCAACTCCTACCGGTATGAGGAGTTGGATTTCCCTGAGTTGCTCGACCGCCTGGCCGATGCGGTGCCCGCCATGCGCATCCGCTTCACCACGTCGCATCCCAAGGATATGAGCGACCGGACCATCGAGGTCATCGCCCGGCATGACAATCTGTGCAAACACATTCACCTGCCGGCGCAGTCGGGCAGTTCGCGTATTCTGCAGCTGATGAACCGCAAGTACGACCGGCAATGGTATCTGGACCGCATCGCCGCCATTCGCCGGATCATCCCCGACTGCAGCATTACGACCGATTTGTTCACCGGTTTCCACAGCGAGACGGAGGAGGACCACGAAATGACCAAGTCGCTGTTGCGTGAGGTTCGCTATGACAGTGCCTTCCTTTTCAAGTATTCCGAGCGCGAGGGCACATACGCCTCCAAGCACCTGCCCGACAATGTGCCGGAGGAGGTGAAGGTGGCGCGCCTGCAGGAGCTTATCGACCTGCAGCTTCAGTATTCGCTTGAGAGCAATCTGCGCGATGTGGGCCGGGAGTTCGAGGTACTTGTGGAGGGCGTTTCCAAGCGTTCGCGCGAGCAGATGATGGGCCGCACGTCGCAGAACAAGGTGGTACTCTTTGACCGGGGCGATGCCCGGGTGGGCGATTTTGTCCGCCTCCGCGTGGTCCGTGCCACGGCGGCTACCCTTTTCGGAGAACGTATATAGGCGCGGATGTGAATTTTCCGAAAGGAATAGCTGTTTTTTAACGGAATTTGATTACTTTTGTACGATTTTAATATTATCATGAAAATGAAGAAATTTTTGTTGGGCTTGCTGGCGTTTGTCCTGGTGGGGCAAGCCGTTTCAGCTCATGATTTGAAAGACTACACCCACTGGTCGTTGTCGGTTTCCGGCGGTATTTCGCAGTTTGACGGCGATGTGGCGCAGGATTACAACAAGATGTTCTCCGCATCGCACATCCGTTGGGTGGTCGGCTTGGAAGCCGAGTACAGTTGGAATCCCTACTGGGGTCTGATGCTGCAATGCCACTATATCCCCTACATGGGGAAAACCAAAGGTTCGTACGGCAGCAACACCTTCAGCGGCTATTCCATTGATCCGGCTTTGCTGGCTTCGTTGAACGTGCTCAATCTCTTCGGACCCTACCGTCACGACAAGCATTGGGGACTTTACCTCAACGCCGGTATCGGTATGGCCTTCTACGGTGTGGAAAGCAAGCCGACCGAGGGTGAGGATCAGACGGGTGCCTCCAAGACACCGACCGATTTCAAGGACGGACGCTGCCTGGTGTTCCCCTTCGGTGCCAACGTGGAGTACAATATCAACGATTATCTGGCCGTAGGCCTGGCCGGTTATTACCGCGTGCACAACAAGGATAACTTTGAAGGTGAGGACTATGTCCGCGGTACTTCGAACGACGCCATGTTCACGCTGACGGCCAATCTGCGCGTCAAACTGGCTCCGAACAAGAAAAAAGCCCATGTGCGCAACATCAGCATGTTCGACTATCACAACAACAACTCCCAGCAGGCGGCCGACAACAGTTCCTCGCTCGATTCGATCAAGCAGGTGCTTGACGAGCAGGAGGAGCGAATCTCCGTTTTGGAGGATTCGTTGGACCGGTTGAAGACGGAGGGTGTCCGCACCGTCCCTGCCGAAGGTGCTCCGGTTGACAACAGCTGCTGTCAGGCTTTTGCCGACAGCCTGAACAAACTGCACGACCGTTTGAACGACATGGAGGACAAACTGGCGCAGGCACTGCAGGAGGAGGGAGCCGGTCTGGGTGAACCGCTCGACACCATCTTCTTTGCGCTCAACCGCTTCTCGCTTACGCCCAAGGCCCGCCGTTGCCTGGCCATGGTGGCTGATTCGGTGAAGAAGCTGCCCGATGCCAAGGTGTCGATCGTAGGTTATTCGGATGCTTCCGGTGAGCCGGATTACAACCAGTTGATGACGGAACGCCGCGTGGAGACGGTACACAAATACCTGGTAAAGATGGGACTGGACGACAGCCGCATTGTGGATCTGCCCAAGGGCCCCTATCCCAGCGCCTCCGCTTACGACGAGCGTATGCGCCGCTGCGAACTTTACATCAAGCAGTAAACCGACCACCAACCATAGGAAAGGGAATCCGGCCACGGGTTCCCTTTCTTTTTGCCCCCTGGGGTGGATGACCTTGTCAAAAAAAGCGTATATTTGCAATAGTACAAAGAAATTTTCCATGGAACGCCCGCAGGATGTAAAAGCACTCTATTTCAAGGACACGTCGTTTGCCAATCTGATGACCCAGCGCATCTTCAATATTCTGCTGGTGGCCAGTAAATACGATGCCTTCTCCTTGGAGGAGGACGGGCGTATCGACGAGCAGATTTTCAACGAATACACGGCACTCAATCTGCGCAACGCTCCCCGTTTCACCCTGGCGGCCACGCTGGATGAGGCGCGCCAGTTGTTTGCCACGCGCAAATTCGAACTGGTCATCATGATGCCTACATCCGACAATGACGGCATGTTCGAGCTGGCGCACGAATTCAAGACCGACGGTCCGCAGGTGCCCATTGTACTGCTTACCCCCTTTTCCGGCGATATGCTCAAGCGCGTGTTCGGGCGCGACCAGTTTGATGACATCGACTACGTGTTCAGCTGGCTGGGTGAGACCGATCTGCTGTTGGCCATTGTCAAGTTGCTGGAGGATAAGATGAACATGGCGTACGACATCGAGTCGGTGGGCGTGCAGATTTTGCTGCTGGTGGAGGATTCCATTCACTTTTACTCCGCCATTCTACCGCTGCTCTACAAGCACGTCTTTGTCCAGTCCCGCTCCTTCATGACGGAGGCACTCAATGACCATGAACGTATGCTGCGTATGCGCGGCCGGCCCAAAATCGTGTTGGCGCGTACCTATGAGGAGGCACAGGCCATTTATGACCGTTTTCCACGCAATATCCTGGGTTTGGTCACAGACGTGCGTTTCCCGAAAGAGGGGCAGATGTCGGCCACAGCCGGTATCGATCTGTGCCGCTATGTGCGTATGCAGGATTACTTCCTGCCCATTATCATGCAATCGACCGAGGAGTCGAACCGTGCGTATGCGCGCGAGTTGAAGGCCTGTTTTATCAACAAAAGCGACCGGGCGATGCACCTGGAGCTCAAGCAGGCCGTTACCGAAAATTTCGGATTCGGCGACTTCAAATTCATCCGGCCCGACACGGCTGAGGTGGTGGCGCGGGTCACCAACCTGCAGGATCTGCAGAACAAAGTGTACGAGATCCCCGATGACTCACTCTACTATCACCTGTCGCACAACCATCTGTCGCGCTGGCTTTACTCACGTGCCATGTTCCCGCTGGCTCAGTATGTCCGGGATCTGCGTGTGACGAGTATCGCCGACTTGCAGGCGGCCCGCAAGATCATCGCCGACGCCATTGCCGATTACCGGCGTATCAAGAACAAAGGTGTGGTGGCGGTGTTTCAGAGCAACCGCTACGATGCCTATTCCAATTTCGCCCGTATGGGAGAAGGCTCCATGGGAGGAAAAGGACGCGGCCTGGCCTTTCTTGACGTATTGTCCAAACGCAATGTCGAACTCTATTCGTTCCCCAATACGCAGATTGTAGTGCCCAAGACGGTAGTGCTGTGCACCGACAAGTTTGACGAATTCATGGAGAGCAACGGGCTCTTCCCGATAGCGCTGTCGGATGCCTCCGACGAGGAAATTCTGCAGTGCTTCCTCGCGGCGCGGCTGCCCCGTTCGGTAATGGGCGACCTCTACGCCTATTTGGAGGTAGTCAACGGCCCATTGGCCGTGCGGTCGTCCAGTTTGTTGGAGGATGCCCACTACCAGCCATTCGCCGGTGTTTATTCCACCTACATGGTGCCCAATCTGAAAGACAAGCGTATTACCACGCTCATGATGGTCTGTCAGGCGGTGAAGGCGGTGTATGCCTCGGTTTACTTCAAAGCCAGCAAATCCTATATGGCGGCTACCAAGAATGTGATTCAGCGTGAAAAAATGTCGGTGGTGCTGCAGGAGGTGTGTGGTCAGGCGCACGGCGACCGTTTTTACCCCACTTTTTCCGGTGTGGCCCGGTCGCTCAATTTCTATCCCATCGGTGACGAGAAACCCGAGGACGGTGTGGTCAATGTGGCGTTGGGATTGGGTAAATACATTGTGGACGGAGGCCAGACGCTCCGTTTTTCGCCCAAGCATCCCAAGAACATTCTGCAGACCAGTTCGCTTGATTTGGCGTTAGCCGAAACACAGACGCATTTCAATGCACTCGATATCAGCAAGCAGTCGTTCCAACCTACGGTTGACGACGGCTTCAACCTGTTCCGCCTGCCGGTCAAGGAAGCAGAGCAGGACGGTACGCTGGGGGATCTGGTCTCCACCTTCGATCCTTACGACCAAACACTGCAACCCGGTCTGTACGGCAACGGGCGCCGGGTGGTCACTTTTGCCAATATACTTGAATACGACACCTATCCGCTGGCCGAGATCCTCGACCGTGTGCTCAAGGTGGGAGAGCGCGAAATGGGACGTCCGGTTGAGATTGAGTTTGCGGTAACGCTCGATCACGAAAAACGCGAGCACAACACCTTCTATCTCTTGCAGATACGGCCTATCGTCGATGCCAACAAGTCGATTGACGAGGATTTGTCACAAGTGGGCTGCGACGCCTGTTTCATCCGTTCCGCCAATGCTTTGGGCAATGGTATCATCCAGGATATCCGGGATGTGGTCTATGTCAAGCCGGAGATGTTCTCACAGGCCAACAATCAATTGATCGGCTATGATGTTGACAAGCTTAACCGCAGCCTGATGGCACAGGATATTCCCTACCTGTTGGTGGGTCCCGGGCGCTGGGGTACCAGCGATCCCTGGCTGGGCATACCGGTCAAATGGCCGAATATTGCCGGAGCCAAGGTGATTGTCGAGGCGGGTGAGACTTCCTACCACATCGATCCGAGCCAAGGTACGCACTTCTTCCAGAACCTGACTTCCTGCGGTTCCATGTACCTGACGGTGGAGGCCGGCCATGCCGATGAGGTTTACCATGCGGATTACTTGTCCGAAGCCGAGGTGGTGGAGGAAACTCAGTTTGTACGCCACGTTCGTTTCCCGCGTCCGCTGGTGGTCAAGGTGGATGGTAAGAAGAATCTGGGCGTGGTGCTCAAAATGGCGGAGGAAAAATAAAAAAGAGAGAACTGTCCGTGTTCTCTC
>JAGDAS010000016.1 GCA_017959385.1 Paludibacteraceae bacterium | reverse complement strand
TTGGGGTTCCACCTCTTCCCATTCCGAACAGAGTAGTTAAGCCCAATTGCGCCGATGGTACTGCACACCCGTGGGAGAGTAGGTAGCCGCCGTTTTTCAGAGAGCCTCATGTCCGATGACACGGGGCTCTCTTTTTTTGTGCCCCGGCCCCGTTGCATTTCTCGCAAGAAAGTGTTACTTTTGCTCATGAGAAATTCATTGGCTATGGATGTCAATTATCAGGAACTAGTGGAACGGCAGCGCGACGAATTGTTTGCCCATGTGGCATTGAGTCATACACCTGCCGATGTTGAGAAAATCAAAGAAGCCTATTACTTCGCGGAAAAAGCGCATGCCAACCAGAAACGCAAGGACGGCGAACCTTATATTACGCATCCCATTGCTGTCGCCAAGATTATCAATGACGATCTGGTTTTGGGAACCAACCCGGTGATTGCCGGCCTCTTGCACGATGTTGTGGAGGACACTCCTTATACTATAGAAGATATCAAGTCGCGTTTCGGCGACGATGTCGCCTTCCTGGTGGGGGTGGTGACTAAAACGGTCAAAACGGATTATGTAACATCCAAACAGGTCGATAACTTCGACCAAATGCTCAGCTCCATTCATTACGACATTCGGGCGTTGTTGGTCAAATTGGCCGACCGGCTGCACAATATGCGGACGCTCAAATCCATGAAGGAGGAAAAACAGGTGAAAATCGCCAGTGAGACGGACTTTTTCTATGCTCCGTTGGCTAACCGTCTGGGCTTGTACCGTATCAAGACGGAGTTGGAGAATCTCAGCCTGCGTTACCGCTCTCCACATGAGTATTATCATGTGGAGAATCAAATCAACGAATACGTCGCACAGCATACGGCTGCTGCCGAAAAATGGATGGAACCGATCCGGCGTGTCCTGTCGGAGCATGGCATTGAGGCTACGGTTACCTGTGACCCGCGTTCCATTTATTCCATCTGGTCTAAGAAACAACGCGACAATCTGGCATTCAAGGAATTGGAACATATCCGTGTTGTGCATGTCACATTTTCGAACTGGCGTGAACTGGGGAATACGGAAAAGAACCAGGCTTTGATTATTTACTCGCTTTTGACCGATCTTTATACGGAAAAGCCGTTTAGTGTCAACAATTACATTGATATGCCCAAGGACAACGGTTACCGCAGTCTGCATTGCAAATTGATGGGCAATGAGGGCCGCTGGATGGAGGTGCATATTCAGTCGAAGGAGATGCAGATGATGTCCACCTACGGTTGTTTGATGGAGCGTGAGTCGGGGGTCGAGGCATGGATTAAAAAGTTCCGCAGTATTCTGAAGGACATTGCCACGCACAGCCGCGAGGGTGGCTACATGGACGATGTGGTAAGCAGTTTTTATGATGACGATGTTGTGGTTTTCGCCGCTGACGGCAGCAAGGTCTCGCTTCCCAAGGATTCCACTGCCATCGATTTCGCTTTTGAAGTGGACGCCGAACAGGCTTACCAAGCCAAATACGCCATTATCAATGACAAACTCAGCTCCATCAAGACGGTATTGCAACGCGGAGACCGTGTGCGTATCGGCGTGGACGAGGATGGCGGTCCCAAGCGGGAATGGATGGACTATGTGAAGACTTACAAGGCACGCAATTTGATCCGTCAGTATCTGCACGAACGCCTCAAGGACGAAGCCGACAACAAGTACCTGCTTTGCGAAGACTGCAAGCCGCTTCCGGGTGACGAGGTAGTGGGATTCAAGCAACCGGACGGGCGTATCCGGGTGCACAAATGCAACTGCCGCGCCTCGATCTCGCTTTCGGCACAACAAGGGGAGAATATTGTCAGTGTGGATCTGTCGTGTTTCAAAACGCGCAAATTCCCCTGCGGATTCCATATCAAGGCGGTCAATCGGAACGGGTTCCTATACGATCTGATGACTGAATTGTCGAATAAGTTGGGATTGAGCATTGAGTCGATCGCCAGTTACACCAATGATGAGATTATTGATTGTACGGTCAAATTGTATGTGCATTCCATTGACGAATGGCATTTCGTTTTGGATCACATTCGTGAAATGAAGAATATCTACGAAGTTCGTTCGCTGTAATAAAAAAAAGGAATCGTAAGCGATTCCTTTTTTACCTTGGAGGTACCTAGCAGATTCGAACTGCTGTATACGGTTTTGCAGACCGGTGCCTAACCTCTCGGCCAAGGTACCCTTCAATAACGGATGCAAAGGTAAGCAATTTCTTTTAATGTCAAAGCCGGACGGGGGGCTTTTTTTTGAAAAATGCTTGTTTTTTGCTGTCAAAAGCGTGGGAGTGTGCAAAAAATCCATTACATTTGCACTGCGAACAATTAATTGAATGAATCGTATGGCAAACAAGTCTGTTAACGAGAATGAAGGCGCCACAGTAGAGGCGATTGAGGCGGGATTGAGCAAGACGGAGCTCTTTTTGGAAAAGAACTATAAGGTGTTGCTGATTGTTTTGGGGTGTATTTTTGCGGTAGCCATTGTATGGCTTGCGTTCCAATATCTCTATCTGGCTCCCAAGAACGAGGAGGCTCAGGAGAAACTGGCCGTTGCCCAACAGTATATCGCCCAACAGCAATTCCAGATTGCCTTGGAGGGGGATAGCGTGGAATTCGACGGATTGGTTGACTTGATTGACAATTACGGTATTACCAAGAGTGGCAAACTGGCCAAGGCTTACGCAGGTTTGGTTTGCTACCGTCTGCAACGCTACGACGAAGCAGTGGAATATCTTAAGTCTGTTTCGCTCAGCGACGATGCGATGAAATATACCTGTCCGGGTACGGTGGGTGATTGCTATGTCCAATTAGGACAACCGGAGGAGGCCATCCGTTACTTCAAGAAGGCTGCCGCCGCCGATAATGATCTGGTGGCTGCTGTGTATAAGTTCAAATTGGCCCGCGTGTACGAAGATCTTGATCGTAATGACGAGGCATTGGCAGTTTACCAGGACTTAAAGGACCATTATGTGGGAAAGGCCCGTATGACGGATTTGGACGAGATTGACAAGTATATCGAGCGCCTGTCGGTCAAGAATGGCAAGTAAACTCCATAATCTTTCCGAGTACGACAAGCATGCGATGCCTGATAAGGCATTGGTTGCATCGCAACGATATGCAGTAGCCGTAGCCGATTGGAACAGTGACGTCACATTTGCGTTGCTTGAGGGGGCGCTTGAAGCCTTGACGGACAACGGCGTAAAGGATGAGAATATCGATGTGGTTCATGTTCCCGGAGCATTCGAGTTGACCTATGCGGCCAATCGTTTTGAACAGACGGGACGCTACGACGGCATTATTGTGCTCGGTTGTGTAATTCGTGGCGATACGCCACATTTTGATTATGTTTGCTCGGGTGTTACGCAGGGCGTTGCGTATTTGAATGCCCAGCCGGACAGTGTTCCGGTCATTTTCGGTTTGCTGACGGTTGACAACAAGCAACAGGCACTGGACCGGGCAGGCGGATGTTTGGGTAACAAAGGTACAGAAGCGGGCGTGACGGCCATTCGGATGGCGGCGTTACGTAATTGATTTTGCGGAAATAGCTCAGTTGGTAGAGCATCAGCTTCCCAAGCTGAGGGTCGCGGGTTCGAACCCCGTTTTCCGCTCCGAAGGGGGAGAGGAGGATGCAAAAATCCTCCTCTCTTTTTTTTGTCCGAAGACAAGGAAAATAAAAGAGGGACTCCATTGTGGAATCCCTCTTGGTTTTGAATCGATCAAAAGAATTATTTCGCAGCCTCAATCGAATCTTTGCGGAACTGCTTGAGCAACTTCTCAATTTCCAGCGAGGTCTTGCGGGCACGCATGCCGGCAGCCTTGTTGCCCTTCACAGCCTGATCCTTGGCGTCCTTCAAAAATTCTTGCATCTTTTCTTCGAGTACGTTTACTGATTTTTCCATAACGATAATGAGTTAGTAAGTAGTTAGTAAAAATGTTATTTGATTTAACACATACAAAAATAATTTTAAATTTGATTAAATGCAAATATTGAAGGGTTTAATTTGCATTTTTTGCACTTAATCGGATGCTTACGGCATTTTTGTGCGCATCCAGCGATTCGTTTTCCGCCATGATTTCGATAACTGGTCCCAAATTCCGCAGTCCGTCGGGGGTGATTTCCTGGAAGGTCGTCTTTTTGAGGTAACTATCCATATTCACACCGCTATAGGCGTGCGCATAGCCGCTGGTAGGCAGGGTGTGGTTGGTGCCGGAGGCGTAATCGCCGGCGCTTTCGGGGGTGTAATATCCCAGAAATACGCTGCCGGCATTGGTGACCTGCTGACCCAGTTCGCGGTAACCTCGGCAGGAAATGATCAGGTGCTCGGGGGCGTAGGCGTTGCACATGTCCAGCGCTTCCTGCAGGTTGTGCAGTACGAACAGTTTGCTGTGGCCCAGCGAGTGGGCGATAAAGTCCTTGCGCGGGCTGTTTTCGCACTGTCGCTTTGCCGCTTCGGCAACCTGCATGGCAAAGGCTTCGCTATCGGTGAAGACCATGGATTGGCTGTCTTTGCCGTGCTCAGCCTGTGAGAGCATGTCGGAAGCGACAAACTCCGGGTTGGCGCTGTCATCGGCAATGACGGCGACTTCGGAAGGACCGGCCGGCATATCGATGGCTGCGTCGTGCAGGCTGACCAATTGCTTGGCGGCCATAACATACTGATTGCCGGGGCCGAATATTTTATATACTTTGGGAATGCTTTCGGTACCGTATGCCATGGCTCCGATGGCCTGTACGCCTCCCGCTTTGAACACTTTGTCCACACCGGCGGTTCGGGCGGCGAAGAGCACACAGGGGTTTACCTTGCCTTCGGCATTGGGCGGTGTGCAAAGCACAATCTCGCGGCATCCGGCGATTTTTGCCGGAACGGCCAGCATCAGCACGGTGGAGAACAGGGGGGCGGTTCCTCCCGGAATATAGAGCCCCACCTTTTCAATGGGCAGCGACTTTTGCCAACAGGTGACCCCGGGGCTGGTCTCTACGCACGGCAAGTCGTGCAGTTGGGCGCGATGGAATTTTTCAATATTGGCTTTGGCGGTACGGATGGCCTGTTTGAGGTCGTCGGCCACCAGGGTTTCCGCTTCCGCAAATTCCTCCGGACGTACGGTCAGATCGTCCAAGCGGGCATGATCGAATTGGAGTTCGTATTCCTTGACGGCGGTGTCCCGACGGGCGCGCACGTCGTTGAGGATGTTTTGAACCAGTTCGTTGAGGTTGCCACGGTCCAGGTGCGGCCGTTGCAACAGCAACTCCCAATCGGATTTTTTCGGATAACGGATGATTTCCATAGAATCAGAGAATCATTTTTTCAATAGGAACCACCAGGATGCCTTCGGCACCGATGGCTTTGAGTTGGCTGATAATATCCCAGAAGGTTTTCTCCTCAATGACCGAGTGCAGCGACGACCAGCCGCTTTCCACCAGCGGAGTGACGGTGGGCGACTTCATGCCGGGCAGCAGTTTGCATACGGCCGGAATTTTGTCGTTGGGGATGTTGAGGATGATGTATTTTTTCCCTTCAGCGTTCTTGTAGGAGTCGAAACGGAACAATAATTCGTCGAGAATGGCCTTCTTGTCGGCCGCAAGGTGCTTGTTGCCGATCATGAGCGCTTCCGACTTCATGACGACTTCCACCTCTTTCAAATTGTTGCTGACGAGCGTGCTTCCCGAGCTGACAATGTCGAAAATACAGTCGGCCAGACCGATGCCCGGAGCAATTTCGACCGAGCCGGTGATGATATGGATTTCGGCCTGGATGTTGTTCTTATCCAGAAAATCCTTTAGAATGACCGGGTAGGAGGTGGCGATCCGTTTGCCCTGAAACCACTGCAAACCCTGGTAATCCACCTCTTTGGGAATGGCGAGCGACAGCCGGCATTTGCTGAAATCGAGCCGTTTGACAATCACGGCATCCTCGTGCTTCTCCACGTATTCGTTCTCCCCGACAATGCCCACGTCGGCGATGCCGGTGGCTACCGCCTGGGGAATGTCGTCGTCGCGTAAATAAAGGATCTCGACCGGGAAATTCGGCGATTGAACAAGCAACAGACGGTTGCTGTTGGAAATTTTGATGCTCGATTCCTCCAGCATCTTCATGGTCTCTTCGTGCAGACGACCTTTGGTTTGAACGGCGATACGTAACATGAATACTTGCTTTTTGATGCGAATGGTTGCAGGGTCGGTCCTGCATCGCAAAGGTAGTGCTTTTATTTGACATGACAATCGTTTTTTCACTACCTTTGTGCCGTATTTGTACGATGGAAAGCAAGATGTTCATACAGGCGGAGGCACTGGTCCCGCGTATTCCGGAGGTGGTCTTTCCGCAGCCGGTCGATTGGAGCATCCGCGAAGGCGAATGCTGGACGGTGTATGGCGCCAACGGAAGCGGGAAAACCCTGCTTGCAGAGGTGCTCAAAGGACGATATGGAATCGCGTCCGGCACTATGTCGTATCCGTTTATGGACGAAATCAGGGCGCAGGGCCATACCGGTACCTATCCCCGCCAGTGGATCGAGACCGTTAGTTTCCAATCCACTTATACCATGTCCAATTTCCGCGACTCGTTCTACCAGCAGCGTTTCAATTCGCAGGAGACCGATTATTATCCGACGGTCCGTGAATTGCTGTCGCGCCATGCGGATGCCCCGGCGGTGGAGGAGGTGCTCCGGACAATGGATCTTAGCGCACAGGCGGACGAACGGTTGGTGTCGCTTTCGAGCGGCCAACTGCGCCGGCTGATTATCTGTGGCGCTTTGCTGCGCCGTCCGCGGATGTTGATTTTCGACCATCCCTTTATCGGGCTGGACGAAGCGGCGCGCGGGCGTTTGAACGAGTTGTTTGTCCGGTTGGTTAAGGAGGGGACGCAGCTGCTGTTCCTGATTCCGACACTTCGGGATATTCCGCCCTGCACCACCCATGTACTTTGGCTGGATGCCTGCCGCGTGCTGTACCAAGGGCCTAAGGCGGGTTTTCATGCGGAGGAGAAGTCCCCGGCATCCGGTCCGCATCTGCCGAAAGGCGGAATGGAACCGGTTTTGGAAAAATATCGTAATGTGGTGGAGATGAAAGGATTGGATATTCGCTACGGAACGCGCGTTTTCCAGCAGGGATTGGATTGGACCATCCGCAAAGGGGAAAAATGGGCGCTGCTCGGCCCCAACGGTTCCGGCAAATCCACTTTGCTCAGCTTTATTTTTGCGGACAATCCGCAGGCATACGCACTGCCCGTCTCGCTGTTCGACCGCAGGCGCGGATCGGGCGAGAGTATCTGGGATATTAAGAAACGGATCGGTTACACCTCGTCCGAAATGCACTTGTATTATTTGGAGAACATTCCTTGCCTGGCGGTGTTGCAGTCCGGATTTTTTGACAGTGTCGGACTTTTCTGCAAATGTTCTGAAGAACAAACGCAGTTGGCCCGCAAGTGGCTGGGTGTGTTAGGCTTGTCTCATTTGGAAAACCGTTCCTTTCTGCGTGTGTCGTCGGGGGAGCAGCGGCTGTTGCTGTTCGGCCGGGCGCTGATTAAAAATCCACAGGTGCTCATTCTTGACGAACCATTCCATGGACTGGACTATGCCACCAAGCGGCATTGTCTGAATTTGATTGCGGAATTTGCCGCGCAGCCGGACCGCAGCCTGATTTTCGTCACCCACTACCGGGAGGAGATTCCCGCTTGTGTGGACCATGTTTTTGAATTAAAATCCCCGTTTGAACATGAATACAATCGACCGCAATGATTACCGCCGTGCCGGCCGTGTACTGAAAGCGCACGGTCTAAAGGGAGATCTGGTGCTGGAACTGGACGCTGACGCTTTGGACGGCCGCGACTGTCTGATGCTTGATATGGAGGGCCTGTTGGTGCCGTTTTTCTGGGAGAGTTGGCGCACTTTCGGTACGGATGGGGTACTGATGCACCTGCAGGGGGTGGATACGCCGGAACAGATCCGCGAGGTGGCGGGACGGGATGTTTATTTGCCGAAAGGCGGCAGTGAGGAAGGGGAGGAAATGCTCACCTATGAGGATCTGATCGGTTACCATGTGTTGTACGAAGGGCGTCAACTTGGTGTGATAGAGGATGTTGATGACCAGACGGAGAATGTGCTGCTGGTGCTCTCGACCGACCACGGGGAACTGCTTCTGCCGGCTTCACCCGACTATGTGACCGCCGTCCGGGTGGAGGATCAGGTGCTGGAGATGGATTTTCCGGCAGGATTGTTGACAATTAATGCGTGAAGAAGTGCAATATATGGTGCGAAAATCCTATCTTTGCATTCCGTAATTCAAGAAGAAATATATGAGTCTACTTAGCGAAAGGCTGGCATTGTACGATGCTCCGCAAAAAGCCAAAGCCTTGGGGGTTTATCCTTATTTCCGCCCCATATCCTCTGATCAAGACACGATTGTTACCATTCATGGGAAACCCGTCCTGATGATGGGTTCCAACAGTTATCTGGGTTTGACCAACCATCCGCGTATCAAGGAAGGCGCCATCAAGGCGACGGAAAAGTACGGTACCGGTTGTGCAGGGTCGCGTTTTTTGAACGGAACGCTCGATATCCACCTGGAGTTGGAAGAACGTTTGGCCAAATTGGTGGGCAAGGAGGAAGCCATGGTCTATGCCACCGGTTTTACGGTCAATTCGGGCGTGATTCCCTGTCTGGGGGGGCGGCAGGATTATTTGTATCTGGACCGTCTCAACCATGCCTCGATCATTGAGGGCTCGCGTCTGAGCATGGCCAAGCAGTTCAAGTACCGCCACAACGACATGGAGGAGCTGGAAAAATTTCTGCAAAAGGCGGAGCCTGATAAGATCAAACTGATTGTGTCGGACGGTGTGTTCAGTATGGAAGGCGATGTCTGCAACCTGCCTGAAATGGTGAAACTGGCTAAAAAATACAACGCTTCGATTATGATTGACGAGGCGCATTCGCTTGGTTTCTTCGGCGAGCATGGCGCCGGTGTCTGCGAACATTTCGGTTTGAGCAAGGATGTGGAACTGGTGATGGGTACGTTCAGCAAATCGTTGGCCACCATCGGTGGTTTTGTCGCTTCGAACAAGGATGTGATCAACTACCTGCGTCATAATTCGCGTACATTCATCTTCAGTGCCAGTATTACGCCGGCCGCCACGGGGGCTGTGCTGGCTGCTTTGGATGTGATGCAGGAGGAAACCTGGCGTCCCAAACAGCTTTGGGCCAACACGCATCGTATGCTGGATGCCTTGCGCAGCCGCGGTTTCGAGATCGGTCACACGACAACGCCGATTATTCCGCTGTTTGTGCGTGACAATGAGAAGACGTTCCGCCTGACGCAAATGCTGTTGGAGGATGGCGTGTTTGTCAATCCGGTGGTTTCGCCGGCCGTTCCTTCGGAAGACACGCTGATCCGTATCTCCCTGATGGCTACGCACACCTTTGATCAGATTGACGAGGCGGTTGAGAAGATCACCAAGAACGCCAAGTTACTGGGAATTGTTGAATAAGGTTATGCTCCTAAAAAAAAGAGGTTGGCTTTCGGCCAACCTCTTTTTTTATTTCTTTGCCCAATTGTCTTTGAGCGAAACCGTTCGGTTAAAGATCAAATGGCCCGGTGTGGAATGTTTGTCCACGCAGAAATAGCCGATTTTGAGGAATTGGAAGTGGTCGAGGGGCTTGGCGCCGGCCAAAGATCCTTCGACCAGACAACCCTTGAGTACGGTCAGCGAGCCGGGGTTGAGCAGATCGCGGAAATCGCCTTCCTCGGCCGACGGATCCTCCACATTGAACAATCGGTCGTACAACCGCACTTCGGCTTTGACGGCCGTGTTCATATCCAACCAGTTGATGGTGCTCTTGACCTTGCGGTTGCCTCCTTCGGTACCACTCTTGCTGTCGGGGTCATAGGTGCAGAGCACTTCGGTAATGTTGCCGTTTGCGTCTTTGTTGCAACCCGTGCATTGCACGATGTAAGCGCCTTTGAGACGGACCTCGCGGCCACCGGGGGTAAGCCGGTAGAAGTCTTTGTCGGCATTTTCCAGGAAGTCACCGCGTTCGATCCAGATTTCACGGGAGAACTTGACTTCGCGTACACCGGCGTTTTCGGCGTCGGGATTGTTTTCCATCTGCAGTGTCTCGCTACCGCCTTCGGGGTAGTTGGTGATAACCAGTTTGACGGGGTCGAAGATGGCGCAGACACGGTTGGCACGGGTTTTCAGATCTTCGCGGGCCGAATATTCGAGCAGCGACAGGTCAATCATGCCATCGACTTTGGTGTATCCGATTTTGTCAATAAAGTTGCGGATGGCTTCGGGCGTGTAGCCGCGGCGGCGCAGACCACAGATGGTCGGCATACGGGGGTCGTCCCAACCATCGACCAGCCCTTCCTGTACCAGTTGAAGCATCTTACGCTTACTCATGACGGTGTAGGTGATGTTCAAACGGTTGAATTCGTACTGACGCGGGCGGTAGTCGCTGTCGGCGAATTGGTCGATGAACCAGTCGTATAAGGGACGGTGTACCACAAACTCGAGCGTACAGATGGAGTGGGTGACCCCTTCGAAATAGTCGGACTGACCATGTGCGAAGTCGTACATGGGGTAGGCTTTCCACTGCGTACCCGTACGGTGGTGCGGGTAGTCGGTGATGATGCGGTACATGATCGGGTCGCGAAAGTGCATGTTGGGCGACGCCATGTCGATTTTGGCGCGCAGTACCATGCTGCCGGCGGGAATTTCACCTGTGTTCATCTGCTTGAACAAACGCAGGTTCTCTTCGATCGGCCGGTTGCGGTAGGGACTTTCCGTACCGGGTTCGGTCGGGGTGCCCTTTTGCTTGGCGATTTCCTCGGCCGATTGCTCGTCAACATAAGCTTTGCCGTCTTCAATGAGCTTGATGGCCAGATCCCACAGCTTTTGGAAATAATCGGAGGCGTAATAGACGTTTCCCCATTGGAATCCGAGCCACTTGATGTCTTCCTGGATGGAATCGACGTACTCCACGTCCTCTTTGGTCGGGTTGGTGTCGTCGAAACGCAGGTTGCATACGCCGCCGTACTTTTGGGCGATGCCGAAATCCATGCAGATGGCTTTGGCATGGCCGATGTGCAGGTAGCCGTTGGGCTCGGGCGGGAAACGGGTTTGGATGCGTCCGTTGTTTTTCCCTTCCTGCAAATCTTTCTCGACAATGGCTTCAATAAAATTGAGCGATCTGGCGGTCTCTTCCATGGGTGTATGACGTTGTTTTAGAGTGCTTTGATAATTCCTCGTTCAGCCTGGCGGATGAATTCGGTGATGGTTTCGCGTTCGGCGGAAGCCGGTACGTTGGCTTCAATCTGCTCCAAAGCCTGCGTGGTGTTGTAGCCGCTTTGATAGATGTATTTGTAGCAGTTCTCAATGGTGTCAAGCTGTTCGCGGGTAAAGCCGCGGCGGCGCAGGCCTACCAGGTTGAGACCGGCGTAAACCAAGGGGTCGCGTCCGGCGGTGATGTAGGGAGGCACGTCCTTGCTGGTACGCGAACCGCCTTGCATAATGATGTGCGCCCCGATGTGGCAGAACTGGTGGATCAGACAGTTGCCGCTGAGAATGGCCCAGTCGTCAATCACCACTTCGCCGGCGATTTGTGAGGCATTGCCGATAATGATGTTGTTGCCAAGCCGGCAGTCGTGCGCGATGTGGCTGTAGGCCATGATCAGACAGTTGCTGCCGACAATGGTGGTGCCTTTCGATGCGGTGCCGCGGTTGACGGTGGCGCATTCGCGGATGGTGGTGTTGTCGCCGATAACGGCGGTGGTCTCTTCTCCTTTGAATTTCAAATCCTGCGGAATACCTGCAACGACAGCTCCGGGGAAGATGCGGCAGTTTTTGCCGATGCGTGCGCCGGAAAGTACGACTGCATGCGGAAACAAGTGTGTTCCATCACCGATTACGGTGTTGTCGTCAATGTACACAAAGGGGTCGATGACGACGTCCTTGCCGATTTTGGCGTTGGGGTGGATGAATGCAGAGGTTGAATTCATGATGCTATATCCATTTTATTTGTTTGCTGCGATTTGGGCCATCAGTTTGGCTTCGGTTACGAGGGTTTTCCCGACAAATGCCTGGGCGACCAGTGTGCCAATGCCCCGGTGCAGGTCACCGTCGAGACGCACCTTCATAACCATTGTGTCGCCGGGAACGACTTTTTGGCGGAAGCGGACTTCGTCGATGCGCAGGAAGTAGGTGGAATAGATCTTGGGATCCTCCACCTGGCTCAGCAGCAATACGCCGCCGGCTTGGGCCATGGCTTCGATAATCAGTACGCCGGGCATGATGCCCTCCTCGGGGAAGTGGCCTTGGAATACCCATTCGGTACCGGTGATACTCTTTACGGCGACAATGGTTTTACCGTCGATGTAGGCCACACGGTCCACCAACAGCATGGGCCAGCGGTGAGGCAGAATCTGCTTGATTTGGTCGGCGTTGTACAAGGGGGGATTCTCCGGGTTGTAGTAGGGGGCTTCGGCCAACTGTTTACGCATGATGGTGCGGATCTTCTTGGCGACCGAGGTGTTGGTGCTGTGCCCAGGACGGGTGGCAATCACCTTGCCCAGTATGGGTTTGCCGATCAGGGCCAAATCGCCCATGACATCGAGCAGCTTGTGGCGGGCCGGCTCGTTCTCGAACACCAGTGGCCGCTTGTTGAGGTAGCCGAGTTGGTCGATTTTCATCGGAGGCATGTTCATCAGGCCGGTCAGGTTGTCCACGGCGGCCTGGTCCATGGCTTTGTCGTAAATGACAATGGCGTTGTCGAGATCGCCGCCGCGGATGAGACCGTGTTGGAGCAACGGCTCGATTTCGCGCACGAATACGAATGTCCGGCACATGGCGATCTGAGCGTCAAAGTCCTGCAGTTCGTTCAGTACAGCGAACTGGTTGCCTAAAACGGGGGAGTCGTATTCGACCAGGGCGTAGATGGAGAACCGGTCGTCGGGAAGCAGAACGATGGAGGATCCGTTTTCGGTTTTGAATTCCATCTTTTCGCGTACTACAAAGTAGTCTTTCTCCAAATCCTGTTCCTGTACACCCACCCGGTTGATTTCGTTGGCATACAGGATGGCGCTTCCGTCCAGAATCGGCATTTCGGGGGCGCTGACCCGGATGGTGCAGTTGTCGATGCCGTGTGCGTACAATGCCGCCATGGCATGCTCAATGGTGGCGATGGAAGCACCGTCCTTGGTTAGAACAGTACCCCGCTGCGTTTGGCTGACGTATTCGGCTTTGGCCGGAATGACGGCCTCTTTGCCGTCGGAGTTTACGATAAAGGTGATTCCCTCACCGGCTTCGGCAGGCTGGAAGGTGGCTGTGGTTTGTATCCCGGAGTGAAGTCCTTTGCCCGAAAGGCTGAAGGAATCTTTCAGGGTGAGTTGCTTAGGCATTGTTCTCTTGGATTTGTTTTTTGAGTTCTTCTACTTGTTTCTGCAAATCGGATACGGTGCGCATCAGATCTGGCAGGTTGCGGTAAACGGCGATTGAACGCCGCGATTTGTTGATGGGCAGGCAAGGGATACCCTGGTAGATCATACCCGGTTCGCGGGTGCTGTTGGTCATACCCGTGTAGGCGGCGATCGTGGTGTGGTCGTCAATGTTGAGGTGGCCTACAATGCCGGACATTCCGCCGATAATGCAGTCCCTGCCCACTTTGGTGGAACCTGCGATGCCACCGCAGGCGGCCATGGCCGTGTTTTCGCCCAGCTCCACATTGTGGGCGATCTGTATCTGATTGTCGAGTTTGACGCCCTTACGGAGAATGGTCGGTCCCATGCTTCCACGGTCAATGGTGGTGGTGGCGCCGATCTCCACGTCGTCTTCTACGATGACGTTGCCGTTTTGCGGCATTTTGAAGAAGCTGCCGTCGGGCTGTTTGGCGAAGCCGAAACCATCGGAACCGATAACGCAGTTGGCGTGCAGAATGCAGCGGTTACCCACCCGGCAGTCGTGATAGATGACCACACCGTTGTACAGCAGGCAGTTGTCTCCTACAGTGGCGTTCTCATCCAGGGCGCAGTGCGAATAAATCTGTGTGTTGTCGCCGACGGTGACGTTTTCGGCAATATAGACGAACGGGCCGATGTAACAATTCCTGCCGATTTTGGCGCTTGGGGCAATGACGGCGGTCGGGTCGATGCCGGTTTTTGCCTTACGGGTTTGCTTCTCAATCATTTGCAGCAACTGGGCCAGTGCCAGGTAGGCGTCGGGGACGCGCACCAGCGTGGCGGTTGTGGTGCCGTTGAGTTTGAAGTCGTTGTTGATCAGTACGATGTCCGATTTCGTACTATACAAATAATGTTCGTATTTGGGGTTGGATAGGAAGGACAGCGTGCCGGGGCGTCCCTCTTCGATCTTGGCGTAATCACTCACGCGTACATCTGCGTTTCCTTCAACGGTGCCGCCCAACAGAGCCGCCAGTTCTTTTGCGGAAATATCCATTTTCAATATTTTTTGCAAAGATACAATCAACTTTTGTTAATTGCAATTTTTGGGGTGTTAAAGGGATGTTTTTCGGGTCGATTTATTTATCCAGCCGGTAGTGGCAGAAGTAGTACTTCGTGTTTTTCCTGGCCAGCAGATTGATGTTGAACATGTCGGAGGCCTCGGCGATGTTTTTGACCGTACCGTCGGAGAAAAGAATGTCGATGGCGGTGCCGTTGTCGTTGTACAAGTGGTTGGCACGCGCTTGCAGCGAATAGAGGTAGTTGCAGTCTTCACGACTGATGTTCAATGCGTTCTGCAGCTGGGACAGGCAGTCCTCCACGGCTTGGTCTGCGATGGGACGGTTGGATACCTGTACCCGGAAAATGTGCCGGTTGACAATGCCGTCGGCCAGCAGCGACAGGATTTTGTCGTCCGACCGGCACCAGGCTTTCATGGCCACCCAGATGTCGGAGTCGTCGAGTTGCAGGAAGGCGTCCAGCGCTTCGTCGTTGACCTCGGGACGGGCTGCGGGCATAAAGAAGGCCAGGGGGGCGGAGCAGCAGGATGTTCCGTCGCCGGCGGCATCGTGACGGGCCCGGTACAACGTCTTTTGGAGCATGACGTCGGCGGCGTGGGTGGTTTTGTGCAGATAGACCTGCCAGTACATGAGGCGGCGGCTCATCAGAAAGTTCTCGATGGAGTAGATGCCCTTGGCGTCCACCACCAGTTTGCCGTCCTTGATGTTGAGCATTTTAATGATGCGTGCCGAACCGATATTCCCTTCACTGACGCCGGAGAAGAAACTGTCGCGGCGCAGGTAGTCGAGCCGGTCCATGTCCAACTGTCCGGAAACGAGGTCGTGCAGGTAATGTTTCGGATAGCGGTCGCGCAGGATGTCGAGGGTGAGATCGAGGCGGCCACCAAAGGTACGGTTGAGGCGTTCGATGATGTGGATCCCAAGTTCCTCATGTGAGGTCTGGTCGAAGAAGAATCCCTCGAGCGCATGCGAGAAGGGACCGTGTCCGATGTCGTGCAACAGGATGGCGGCATAGACGGCCTCCGCTTCCTCGTCGGTGATTTCAACGCCCTTGCCCTGCAGGGTTTTGACGGCTTCGGTCATGAGGAACATGGCTCCCAGCGAATGCTGCAGCCGGTTGTGCTGTGTGCCGGGATAGACGTAGTGGGTCAGTCCCAACTGTTTGATCCGCGAAAGCCGGTTCAGGTAGGGATGCTGCAGCAGATCGTAGATGAAGTCGGTCGGAATCGTGATGAATCCGAATACGGGATCGTTGATGATCTTGCGCTTGTTGGTCATGTCAGATCAGCTTGGCGTCGGTGAGCAGAATTTTCATCTCCTGCTGTACTTTCAGGGCGGACTCGCGGGCGGCTTGGGCGAAGTTTTCGGTGTTGTCGGCATAAATGATGGCGCGCGAGGAGTTGACCAGCAGGCCGCATTGGCGGTTCATGCCGTTTTCGGCCACGGCCTGCAGACTGCCGCCTTGGGCACCCACGCCCGGCACAAGCAGGAAGTGGTCGGGGACAATGGTGCGGATATCTTTGAGCATTTCGGCTTTCGTGGCACCCACCACATACATCAGGTTGTCGGGTGTACCCCATTGCTGCGAGGTTTTGAGCACCTTTTCAAACAATTTTCCGCCGTCGGCGTCTTCGGTAAGTTGAAAATCGAAGGCCCCCTTGTTGGAGGTGAGGGCCAGCAGGGTGACCCACTTGCCTTCGTAAGTCATGAAGGGACTGACACTGTCCTCGCCCATGTAGGGTGCCACGGTGACACTGTCGAAATCCATATTGCCGAAAAAGGTGCGGGCGTACATGGCCGAGGTATTGCCGATGTCACCGCGTTTGGCGTCGGCGATGATGAATTGGTCGGGATAGTTGGCCCGGATGTATTCCACGGTGCGTTCGAGTACGTCCCAACCTTCGATGCCCATGCTTTCGTAAAAGGCGAGGTTGGGCTTATAGGCCACGCAGAGGTCGGCGGTGGCGTCAATGATGGCTTTGTTGAAGCGGAACATGGCGTCGTCCTGATCGAATAGGAACTCGGGTATCTTCTGGATGTCGGTGTCAAGGCCTACGCACAAAAAGGATTGTTTCTTTTTGATGTTTTCAAACAATTGTTCGCGTGTCATATCGGTTGTTTTTTTATAATTCGCTTTCTTTGAGCCGTTCGGCGTTTTCGGCTACGATGAGATGGTCGATGCAGTCCTGGATGTCGCCGTTCATGAATGCGTCGAGGTTGTAGATGGTGTAGCCGATGCGGTGGTCGGTGATACGTCCCTGCGGGTAGTTGTAGGTGCGTATTTTGGCGCTGCGGTCGCCGGTTGACACCAGCGTCTTACGCCGTGAGGCGATGTCGTCAATGTACTTCTGGTGCTCGCGGTCGTAGATGGTGGTACGCAGACGCGAAAGGGCGCGTTCCCGGTTCTTGGGCTGGTCGCGTGTTTCAGTACACTCGATCAGGATTTCCTCAACATTGCCTGTTACAGGGTTTTTCCACATGTAGCGCAGGCGTACGCCCGATTCAACCTTGTTGACGTTCTGTCCGCCGGCGCCGCCGCTTCGGAAGGTGTCCCACTTGATTTCGCCTTCGTTGATTTGTACTTCAAATTCGTCGGCTTCGGGCAGTACGGCTACGGTAGCGGCCGAGGTGTGTACGCGTCCCTGGGTCTCGGTGGCCGGTACACGCTGTACGCGGTGTACGCCCGATTCGTATTTAAGTATGCCGTAAACGCCTTCGCCGCTTACGTTGAAGATGATTTCCTTGTAGCCTCCTGCCGCTCCCTCGCTGGCGCTGGACACTTGTACGCTCCAACCTTTGGATTCGCAGTATTTGGTGTACATTTTGAACAGGTCGCCGGCAAAGATGGCGGCTTCGTCTCCGCCCGTGCCGCCGCGGATCTCCATCACGACGTTTTTGTCGTCTTCCGGATCGGCCGGAATCAGCAGCAGTTTGATCTCCTCCTCGAGTTGCGGCATGCGGGCCTCGCAGGCGGCCTGCTCCTCGCGGGCCATTTCGCGCATTTCGGGGTCGTCTTCGGCGGCCAGAACGGCCTTCGCCTCCTCCAAGCCGCTTAAACACTGCATATAGCGCTTGCGTGCCTGCATGAGCGCTCCCAGGTCTTTGTATTCCTTGGTGAGTTTGATGTAGCGGCGTTGGTCGGCGATGACACCAGGGTCGGTGATCAAGGTCGATACTTCCTCATAACGTGCCACCAGGCCGTCGAGTTTTTGTAATAGAGCGTTTTCTGCCATGTCGGGGGTGTTAGTACTCAAATGTGCCGAACTCGCTTCGGATGGTCAGGTGCGTGTGGTCGCTCTTTTCGACACGGCCGATAATCTGCGCGTCGATGTTGAACGATTGGGCAGTGTCGATGACCTGTTGTGCCTTGTCGGGCGACAGATATACCTCCAGACGGTGACCCATGTTGAACACCTTGTACATTTCAGCCCAGTCGGTGCCGCTTTGCTCGTGAATGGTTTTGAACAAGGGCGGAACCGGGAAGAGATGGTCCTTGATAACATGAACCCCCTCCACAAAGTGCAGCACCTTGGTCTGCGCGCCGCCCGAGCAGTGCACCATTCCGTGAATATCAGCACGCATCAAATCGAGCAGCTTCTTGACCACCGGCGCATACGTGCGGGTGGGGGAAAGCACCAGTTTGCCGGCATCGAGCGGAGAGCCTTCGACCGGATCGGTCAGCTTCAGACCACCGGAGTAAACCAACTCATCGGGCACGGCGGCGTCGAAACTTTCAGGATATTTTTTGGCAAGATATTTGCCAAACACATCGTGGCGGGCCGACGTGAGACCATTGCTGCCCATGCCGCCGTTGTATTCTTTTTCGTAAGTCGCTTTGCCGTACGAGGCCAACCCCACGATGACGTCGCCGGCCTGGATGTTGGCGTTGTTGATCACATCGCTGCGTTTCATGCGGCAGGTGACCGTGCTGTCCACGATGATGGTGCGCACAAGGTCACCCACGTCGGCCGTCTCACCGCCGGTGGCATACACACCGATACCCATTCCGCGAAGTTCGGCCAGCAGCTCGTCGGTGCCGTTGATGATGGCCGAAATGACTTCGCCCGGCACCAGCAGCTTGTTGCGGCCGATGGTGGACGACACCAGAATGTTATCGACAGCTCCCACGCAGATAAGGTCGTCGATGTTCATGATGAGCGCGTCCTGCGCAATGCCTTTCCAAACCGACAGATCGCCCGTCTCCTTCCAATACAGGTAGGCCAGCGACGATTTGGTTCCGGCGCCGTCGGCGTGCATGATGTTGCAGTATTCGGGGTCACCACCCAGAATGTCGGGGATGATTTTGCAGAAAGCTTTCGGGAAAATACCCTTGTCGATGTTTTTGATGGCGTTGTGCACATCTTCCTTCGAGGCCGAAACACCTCGCATCATGTAACGTTGGTCGCTCATATCTCTTTGTTACTATAATTGACAAAATTGTAGGTAATGGTGCCTGTTTGAACCGTACTGCCTGAAATACCGTTGAATCTGGCCTTCTTGGCGGCCGCAACGGCGGCATTCCACAACTCG
>JAGDAS010000005.1 GCA_017959385.1 Paludibacteraceae bacterium | reverse complement strand
CGTATGCGGGCTGACCTCCGTGCGGATGCCGGCCAGTGCCGCATATTCCTTAATGAAGTGGAACACCATCTGGCGTGTCAGACGCCCGCCGCGCCGGTTGAGAAAGAGAATGTCCCTGTCGCCCGGCTGTATGTCCAACTGCCGCCGCCAGGGCAGGTAGAAGTCCATTTGCCGTAAGGCGGTGTCGGAAACGGGCACCAGGCGCTGCTTGTTGCCCTTGCCCACAATGCGCAGGAAACCCTCCTCCCGGTGAATGTCCGACAGCTGCAGGTTGACCAGCTCGGAGACCCGCAGGCCGCAGCTGTACATGAATTCAATAATGGCTTTGTTGCGCTGGCCTTCGGGCTTGCTCAGGTCGATGGCCGCCTGCATGGCGTCTATCTCCTCCACACTCAGTACCGATGGCAGGTGGGTGCCCAGTTTGGGGAGTTCCAGCAGCTCGGTGGGGTCGGCGTCGATTTCCTTTTCCAGTCGTAGAAAACGGTAGAAGGACTTTACGCCCGACACGATGCGGGCCTGCGAACGGGCACCGATGCCCAAGTCGCTCAGACAGAGCAGGAAGGAGCGTAGATCGTCGAGTGTGATGCGGCGGTAGTCGAGCTGCCGGGAGTCGAGGTACTCCAGCAATTTGTCTAAATCGCGCAGGTAGGCCTGTACCGTGTTGTCGGCATGCGATTTCTCCAACAGCAGGTAGGACCGGTAGCGTTGCAGGACGGCGTCCATCAGGCTTGGGAGAGGGCTTTGCGCTGGTTGAGCGCCGGGTTGGCATACATTTCCCACAGGCGCGAACGCAGGAACACCACGTCTTTGTCGGGCAGGTCGATTTTTTCAATCTGTCCTTCGATATAGCGGACAAAGGCCTCTCTCTGCTGCGGTGTGTATTGGTCGGCATAGTCGCTGCGGCCCGTTACCAAGTCGGCGGCGATGTATTGGTTGGCGAACAGCCGGTAGCCCTTGTGGATGGCCCGGTCGAGCAGCAGCGCAACGGCTTCGGCCTGCTGGTTGCGCGGTAGCGCGTCGATGTCGGCGGGAATCTCCAGCTCGGGGTTGATCACAAAGCTGACGTCGCCTTTGTAGCCGATCAGGCCGGTTTTCATGCTGAACACATCCTCGCCCGGTGCCTTGTGGTAGTCGGACTGGTCGCGTTTGAGTTGCATTTCGCGCGCCTTCAGGTAGTCGCAGGGGTCGTATTCGTAGGTGATGGATACGGGCAGGATGCGGTGGCGGCGCAGCTTTTCGGGGGTGCTGCCCTCACCGGCCATGGCGATCATTTTCAGTACGGAGGCCTGTGTCAGGTCGTTGCCGTCCTTGGCCCGGCCCTCGCGTTGGGCGATCCACAGGCCGTCGCGGTTGACCTCCACCACCTGACGGATGTATTCCGAAAGGTGCTTGGAAATGAGAAGCTGCTCTTTCAGTGTACCGTCGCGGCGTACAATGTAGCTTTTGTTGAGACGCATGGCATACTCGATCCAGGGGGCGGCGAGCAGGTTGTTGCCGATGCCGATCTGGGTGGTGTTGAACCCTTTGTAGAAAAGATGCACGTTGAGCAGGGCGGCGTCGAGCACAATGTCGCGGTGGTTGGAGATGTACATGTGGCCGTAGGCGGTGTCGATTTTCTCCGTACCGTAGAGCCGTACATCACCGCAGGTGCGCGCTTCCAACGCTGCCAACAGCACTACGATGATGTTCTGCTGGAACTCGTCGATCGAGTGGGCGGGGCGCAGGGTGCGCAGGAAGTATTCGGCGGCGTCGTGCCCCATGATGGTGGGCAGGATCTGCTTGATGGCCGGGTGGGCGACGATCTGTGCCACCGCGGGTGCCACTTCTTCGTCGTACAGGGTGCGGATGTCGTCAAATTCGGCAGGAACCTTTTTCATGATTGCGCAAAATGTTTTTCCGCCCCAAAGGTAGGCATTTTTTGCCGAAATAGCCCTATTTTTGTCCCGACAAATACAGCAGACATGGCAGTAGAGACAGAAAGGAAGTTTTTGGTCAATGCGTTGTGGACGCCCCGGGGCGATGCCAAACCGTACCGACAGGCCTATTTGGCCGAAAAGGGATGTACGCTCCGTATCCGCCGGGCCGGGGAACAATGTTTCCTGACCGTCAAGGGAGCGGCCAGGGGGTGCTCCCGTTTGGAGTTCGAATACGAGGTGCCGTACGAAGACGCCGAGGCGATGTTCACGCTGGCGCTTTATCCGCCCATCGAGAAAATCCGCTACCGTGTGCCCGGGCCGGACGGCCGCATTTGGGAGGTGGACGAGTTTCATGGCGCCAACGAAGGGCTGGTAGTGGCCGAAATCGAGTTGGAAAGTGAGGACGAACCCTTTGTGAAACCCGATTGGGTGGGAGAAGAGGTTACTTACGACAAACGCTACACGAACGTGGCGCTTTCGCGCGAGCCCTACAGCCGGTGGCTATAGATCCTTGTTGCGGGTCAGCTCGTACACATGCCCCCGCTCATCGTAGTAGGTGAAGGTCTTGCGGACCACCTTGCAGGCTACGTCCGTGCGGTCGTTGAAGGTCAGCCATACGCCGTGCGTGTCCGGGTCGTACCGATAGACACCTTCGTAGCGTTGCGTGGCTTCGTTGCGGTCCACAAATACGGCGTTGAAGTGCCCTGTGTCGGTGAACTCCAGGCAGATATAACTGAAATAACCATCGGTGTACAGGCAGAAGGCATCCCAGGTGGTGCCGGCCAGGTCATGGGGGTAGTTGGTCTTTTCGCAGGAAGCCGTCAGCAGGACGGTGAGGATCAGCAGGAAGTTCAGCAGTCGTTTCATGGTTCCGCATTTTTACAAAAGTACCGCTATTTTCAGAGAAATCCAACCGCTTGCCGACAAATTCCTTCCGCTTTGGCGGAAAATCCGCGGATTTTGCTTAATTTTGCTACCCGAATGTATAGATTTCAAGAACTGAACAGTTATGGATATTTTGGAGAAATTGTTCGCGAAAGCGAAACAGACGCGCAAGACGATTGTTTTGCCCGAGTCGTTGGAGGAGCGCACGCTGCGCGCCGCCGATGTGGTGCTGGCCGAAGGATTGGCCGATATTCTTTTGTTGGGAAACCGGGATGAGATCCTCCGACAGGGGGCTGTGTGGGGGCTGACCCATATTGAGAAGGCGAAATTCTTCGATGTCAAGACCAGTCCCGATACGAAGAAATACATTGATCTGCTTTACGAACTGCGCAAGAACAAGGGCATGACCTATGAACAGGCGGCCGAAACGGTCAAGAACCCGCTCTATCTGGCGTGTCTGATGGTTAAGAACGGCGATGCTGACGGCGAGGTGGCCGGTGCCATGAACGCTACGGGCAATGTGCTGCGTCCGGCGTTGCAGATCATCAAGATGAAAAAGGGCATCAGTGTAGTGTCCGGCGCCTTCCTGATGATGATACCCAACGAGGCCTACGGAGAGAAGGGGCTGTTCGTATTCGCCGACTGTGCGGTAACGCCCAATCCCGACGCCAACCAGCTGGCGGCCATCGCAGTGGCCAGTGCTGAAACGGCCAAAGTGTTGGGCGGCTACGAGCCCCGTGTGGCCATGTTGAGCTTCTCCACCAAGGGAAGCGCCAATACGGAGGAGGTGCAGAAAGTGGTGGAGGCCACGGCCATCGCCAAGCAGATGCGTCCCGACCTGTGCATTGACGGAGAGTTTCAGGCCGATGCCGCCATTGTGCCGTCGGTGGGCAAAAGCAAGGCACCCGGCAGTCCGATCCAGGGCAATGCCAATGTGCTGGTGTTCCCCACGCTCGATGCCGGCAATATCGGTTACAAGCTGGCACAACGTCTTTCCGGCGGTGTGGCGCTCGGTCCTATCCTGCAGGGCATCGCCTCGCCGGTCAACGACTTGTCGCGCGGATGCTGCGTGGAGGATGTGGTCAAGATGATTGTGATTACCGCCAACCAGGCGATGATGGAGAATTAACCTGCTAATTTGAAAGCTATGAAAATATTGGTGCTGAACTGCGGCAGCTCGTCTGTCAAGTACAAGTTGTTTGATATGTCGTCCAAAGCGGTGCTGGCCCAGGGCGGTGTGGAGAAGTTGGGGTTGAGCGACTCCTTTCTCAAACTGACTTTGCCCGATGGCGGCAAACAGGTGCTTGAACGCGAAATGAACGACCATCAGGCGGCCATTTCCTTCATTCTCGAAATTCTGGTTGACCCCAAATACGGCGCAGTGAAGTCGCTGGGTGAGATTGATGCCGTGGGACACCGCGTGGTGCACGGTGGCGAGAAGTTCAACCAAAGTGTCCGTGTGAATGACGAGGTGCTGGCCAATATCCGCAACTGCATTGACATGGCGCCTTTGCACAATCCTGCTAACTTGTTGGGTATCAATACGATTGAAAAGCTGTTGCCGGGTATTCCCCAGGTGGCGGTGTTTGACACGGCCTTCCATCAGACCATGCCCGACTACGCCTATATGTACGGAACTCCTTATGAAGCTTACGAAAAATACGGGGTGCGCCGCTACGGATTCCACGGTACGAGCCACAGGTATGTGTCGGCGCGTGCCTGCGAATTTCTGGGTGTGAAGCCTCAAGGACTGAAAATGATTACCTGCCATATCGGCAACGGTGGTTCCATTACGGCCATCCGCGACGGCCGCTCCGTTGACACCTCGATGGGTTTTACACCGCTCGAGGGCCTGCTGATGGGTACGCGCAGCGGTGATATTGATGCCGGTGCCGTCACCTACCTGATGGACAAGATGCAGTTGGACAGCAAGGGCGTCTCCGCGTTGCTCAACAAGAAGAGCGGTGTGGCCGGTGTGGCCGGCGGTTCGTCCGATATGCGCGATGTGGATGCTGCCGCTAAAAACGGTGACAAACGGGCCGAATTGGCGCTTGAAATGTACGCATACCGCATCGTCAAGTACATCGGTGCCTATACGGCGGTGCTCGGCGGTGTCGATGTCATTGTGTTTACCGGCGGAGTGGGTGAGAACCAATCGTCCATGCGCCGCCGCATTGCCAGCCAGCTGGGCTGGATGGGCATCCGCCTCGACGATGCGATGAACGATAAGATCCATGGTGAGGAGGCGGTGATTTCGACTGCCGATTCCAGCGCCAAGGTGGTGGTGATTCCGACCGATGAGGAGTGGATGATCGCTTCCGACACGCTCGCGCTCGTTAAGTAATACCATGCGCAGGATTCTGGCCAATATGTTCTCCTACCTGTTCCAGCCGTTGCTGGTGCCGGTGTACGGGTTCTTTCTGTTGGCCTTTGATCCGCATTTTGTACCCTATGTTCCCTTGCTGAAGGTGCGTTTCCTCCTGTTGGCGATGCTGATCCTGGTGGTGATTCCGGTGGCCTGGTACTGGCTGCTGCGCCGGCTGGAAATCATCACCACCCCGCAGGCGGAACGCCGCAACGAGCGGTTTTGGGCCTATCTGGTCACCATGGTGGCCTACGTTGTGGCGTGGCTGTTGGCCCGCCACATGCGCATTGAAACGGATTATGCTTTTCTGTTCCTGTCCGGAGCTGTGGCACTGCTGATCCTCACGATCGTCAATTTCTTTTGGAAAATGAGTGCCCATGCTTTGGGTATGGGGGCGATGCTGGGCGGTATTCTGGCGGTCAGTCTGCTGCAAGGCGGCAATCCGGTGGGGCTTTACACCACCTTTATTCTACTGGGAGGAATGGTGGGGTCGGCGCGCATGGAATTGGGGGCACACACGTTCCGACAGGTGGCCGCAGGGTATCTGACGGGGTTGCTCAGCCCGGCGTTGACACTGTTTGTACTGCTATCGGATGTAAAAATTTGAAAAAAAGTTTGCAAAGTTCAAAATACTCTGTATCTTTGCAGTCCCAAAACAAGGGGATGGCCCATTCGTCTATCGGTTAGGACGCAAGATTTTCATTCTTGAAAGAGCAGTTCGATTCTGCTATGGGCTACGAAACAATTAAATAAGCTGTTTAGAAATATGGCAAACCACGAATCTTCCGAGAAGAGAATCAGACAAACCGTCAAACTGACGCTGCATAACAAGTACTATGCCAAGACCGCCCGCAACGCTGTCCGCAAACTGCGTGCCACCCGCGAGAAGGACGAGGCTGCCAAGATGTTGCCGCAGGTTTCCGCTATGTTGGACAAACTGGCCAAACGCAACATTATTCACAAGAACAAGGCTGCCAACTTGAAGTCGAGCCTTGCTTTGCACGTCAACAAGCTCTAATTGCGGTTTGCAATGCTATAAAGGTGGTTTCTTGCTTTAAGGAACCACCTTCTTTTTATTCCTCTCACCCCTTTACACCCCCTTCTTTATGGATAAAGCACACCCCCTTCCCATTACCCAATGGTCCAAGTCGGACCGACCCCGCGAAAAAATGGCCCTGCTGGGGCTGAGCGCACTTTCCGATGCCGAACTGCTAGCCATCCTGCTGGGTACCGGTACACGGTCGGAATCGGCCGTTGACCTGGCCCGACGGTTGTTGGGCACGGTCGATAATGATTTGGGACGTCTGGGCCGCCTTTCGGTTGAAGATTTGTGCCGCCGCATACGCGGGGTGGGACCGGCTAAAGCGACGAGTATTGTGGCTGCTATGGAACTCGCCCGCCGCCGACGGGCGGACAGCGTACAGAACGACACCATCCAGGGCGGCGCACAGGTCGCTGCCCTGATGACACCGCTGCTGGCCGATCTGCCTCACGAAGAATTCTGGGTGCTGTTGCTCAACCGGGCCAACCGCCTGATATCCAAATACCGGATTTCAACGGGCGGAGTGCATCAGTCGGTGGTGGACCCCCGTATGGTGTTCAAACATGTGGTGCAGGATCTGGCTTCCGGCCTGATTCTCTGCCACAACCATCCGAGTGGGAGTTTGCTGCCCAGTGAGTCGGACCGCCAGCTTACGGGCAGGTTGGTGGCCGGTGCGGAATTGCTGGGGGCCCGTGTGCTCGACCATGTGATAGTTTCCACCGACGGTTGGTTCGGTTTTGCCGATCATCAGTTGTTGTAGCTGCGCTTTTTTTTGTATCTTTGCCCCCGTATCGCCCTTGTAGTTCAACGGATAGAATAGAAGTTTCCTAAACTTTAGATAGGGGTTCGATTCCCCTCGGGGGTACAGGCTTTCCGATCCCGATGCTGTTCTGGCATCGGGATTTTTTTTCGGCAGACTGAAATTTTTTTCGCTATATGCGTATTGTTGTGAAAATCAAAAACGCCTTTTGCTGACCAATTTGAGCTTTGTTCCTATAACTTTGCCACAGTTAACCAATCAAATACTATGAAGAGATTAATTCTATCATGGTCGCTGGCGCTGTTGTGTGCCGTGACGATGGATGCCGCCAGCATCCGGCAGGTAGGGGGTGGGCTCCGGCTTACCTTTGAGAATCCGGGCGGTGCGGTGTCAATTCAACGTTCTACCGGTAGATTCTCACCATTTACCGAAATCGGTACCACCAACGGTACCACCTATACCGATAATACCATCGGTAACGATCCGTACAGCTATTATTATCATGTTGTGCG
>JAGDAS010000161.1 GCA_017959385.1 Paludibacteraceae bacterium | reverse complement strand
CGCTGCTCGACGCCCGCGAGAATCAGATTTTCCCGCTGCGCTTCCAACGCAAGTACTATACCAGTGCCGGCAACACGCAGTCGTTCGGTATCTACAAATGGGAGGTTACCGCACAGGCCGGGCAGAACCAAACCGTATTCCAAGTGGCCGAATGGGAATTATTCGGTCAGGAAACGGGGCCGTTCAATCCGCCCACCGGCATAGCCGGCACGATGGTCGAGGACAACTGCAGGCTGTACCCCAACCCGGCCGCCGATTGGGCGGTGGTGCAGGGCACCCGTGAAGGCGAAACAGTCGAGGTATTCGACCTGAGCGGCCGCAAATGCCTTGAGGTCAGCGGTCAGGAAGGCAGCACGCTGCTGCCCGCCAGCCTTCTGCAACCGGGCAATTATGTGGTACGCTTCGGCAACATCCGGCTCAAACTGATCAAGTAACACGGCATAAGCCACCTATTTCGGGGACAGGAAACGGATTTCCGTTTCCTGTCCTTTTTTTGTGTGCCAAAATCGTCGGAACCGCAGGTTTGATGTAGTGTTGAGAAAGTACACAAATCGCGTGTAAAAACTGCCGCAATCATTTTGCATAAGCATATTATACAACTGATAATCAATATGATAAAAAATCAAAATCGGACACAGACTTTCTCACTGCATCCACCAAAAGCCACCCCGTTCCTGGCAAGGGGGTACACTCCTTATTAATCGCTCCTAACTTTGCTGGCAGAAAATCAAACCTATAAAAATCTATATTATGATCAAAATTACAAAAGCAACGCGTTTGGTATTGTTGGCAGCCGGCCTGCTGATTGCGGCGGCTGTATGGGCAGCCCCCGCCATTGACACGCAGGTGGACTACCGCCAACCTGACGGATCGACCGTAAGCAGTTACCTGCACGGCGACGAATTCTTCCATTATCAGACCACCGACGACGGTTATGTAGTGGTAGAGAATAAAGAAGGTTATCTAGAATACGCCGACCCTGCTTCGGCCAGCCTGCAACCTTCCGGCCACCGTGTCAACGGCAGCGGTATGCGCAGCACGGACAATTTCAAAAAACAACTGACCAAGGGATTGACTCCGGCGCAACAGGCATTTGCCGAGAGCGAATATGCCAAGAACCGGATGGCACACAACACCCAGGCTGTAAAGCCCCTCGCCACAGTCGCCGAAACGGCCGGTGCGCAGAGCGGTATGCGTGCCGCCAACCACAAAGGCAACCTGAAGTTTCTGGTCATCCTGGTGGACTTCACCGATAAGAAATTTTCGAAATCCCAGACGGAGTTCAACAACATGCTCAACCAGCAGAACTTCAACGGAACGGGCTCTACGCGCGATTTTTATATGGCATCTTCGTGGAATCAGTTCCAACCCACCTTTGAAGTCTGGGGACCGGTCAACTGCGGCATGACTTCGGCCGAGGCCAAAGCCAGCACCCCGACCATGATTTACAACGCCTGCCAGATTATCGACAGCTGGGGTTGCGACTTCAGCCAGTTCGACACCGACAACGACGGCATTGTCGATAACGTGTACTGCTTCTTTGCCGGTTACGACCAGGCACAAGGCGGCGACGGCAACTGCATCTGGTCGCACGCCTCCTCGATTTACTGGAAACACCAATATGCGCCCGACGGCAAATGGATCAACGGCTACGGCTGTTCGTCGGAGCTCAAGGGCAACAGCGGCCAAAACCGTGTCAACATCGGTACGTTCACGCACGAGTTCGGCCATGTGATCGGTCTGCCCGACTTCTACATCACTTCGGGCAGCGGCCATTCGCCCGGCAACTGGGATACCATGGCCGGCGGCTGCTACCTCAACGACAGCCAGTCGCCTCCCCTCTTTTCGGCCTACGAGCGCGAGATGCTGGGCTGGTGCACCATCCCGACCCTGCCCTCGGGTACTGTTACGATTCCCAACATGCAAGACAACAAAAACACGCCGGCCTACCGTGTAAATACCAGCAAAAACAACGAATGGTACATCCTGGAATACCGCGTGCGCACGCAGTACCGCAATTACGGCCTGCCTTCGAACGGTATGCTCATCTGGCACGTGGACCGCTCGCTCAGCGGCTGGAACAGCAACAACCCCAACGGTACCAGCGGTCACCCGGGTTACGATGTATATGAATGTAACAACAACGGCACCTATGCCAATGTAGGCAACGGCGACGCTCCCTGGGGCCAGGCCATCATGTGGCCGTTCGGCGGACGCAACGCCGTCAACCTGGTGGACTGGGCCGGACAGACCAGCATCTCGCTCAACAGCATCACCGACCACAGCACCTATGCAACGGTCAACAGCGGCGGTTCGTCGGGCGGTGGCGGCACCTCCTGTACCCAGGATGACGCACCCGTGGCCTGGGTATTCCAGGACGCCAACTACGGCGGTGAGAAATACGGCCTGGGCGAAGGCAACTTCAAGCGCAGCGACATCCTGTCGCGCTGCATCGGCGACGATTGGATTTCGTCCATCAAAGTGCTGCCCGGCTACAAAGTGGTCGCCTACGCCGACGACAACTTTACGGGTACCAGCGTCACCTGGACTTCGGATCAGACCTATGTAGGCAACGATTGGAACGACAAAATCACCTCCATCAAGGTAATGCCCAACGGTACCACCGGCAAAAGCGGTCTTTGGAAAATCAAGAACCGCAACTCGGGCAAATACTGGGACTGCAGCGGCAACACCACCGCCGACAACACCCAAGTGGTGCAATGGGCCGACGAGGGGCTTGAAGCCTACCAACAATGGGAACTGCAAGAAGTTGCGACGGGCGTTTACCACATCCGTCCCGCATCCAACCTCAACACCCGTGTAGAGGTCTACTACGGCAACAAGGACAACGGCACCGGTTTGGTGATGTATCCGCAGACCGAGAATTATTGGAACGCCGAATTCATTCTGTTCGCCAAGGGCAGCGGCTATTTCCAACTCATCGCCCGCCACTGCGGAAAACCGCTCGAAATGGCAGGTTCCACCACCGACAACGGTGCACAGGTGAAGATTTACGACAACAACGGCACCAATGCCCAACAATGGCAGCTGCTGCGCAACCAACCGGACGGCTGCGGCCATGCCACCTTCTATGCCGACTGCAACTATGAAGGCACCGCCGTCACCTTGTCGGAAGGCTACTACGATGCTTGGCAACTGCGCCTCTACGGCATCGGCAACGACCAACTCTCCTCGCTCAAGGTAAAACCGGGCTACAAAGTCACCTTGTGGGACGGTGAAGGCACCGGAACCTCGAAGGTGTACACCGGTAACGTCAGCTGCCTGGTAGCCGACAACTTCAACGACAAGACCTCGTCAATCGCCATCGACCCCGTTGGCAAGTCAGGCTTGGCCGGCACCTACCAGGTACAGGGCAAGAACAGCAAGCTCTACTGGGGCATCAAGAACGCCTCGAAGGCCAACAGCGCCGACCTGCAGCAGCAGGCCCTGAATGCCACCGCCTCACAGACCTGGACGCTGAGCGAATACGGCAACACGGGTGTCTATTGCATCACCAACGTCAACTCGGGCAAGGTGCTGGATGTCAACAGCGCCGTCTGCACCAGTTCGGCCGAAACGCGTGCCAGCATCTCGCAGTACACCTATACCGAAGGCGCCTACCACCAGCAGTTCATCGCAGTGGACAAAGGCAGCGGCTTCTACCAGTTTGTGGACCGTCACAGCGGTATGGTTATCGAAGTGCCCAGCAACAACACTTCGGCCTGCGACCTGAAGATGTGGGCCAACAACGACCAGGCCTGTTCCCAGTGGAAACTCATGCAGCCCAGCTATGACAAATGGGTGATCTCGGCCGACGAGCCGACCGGCGAGTTCAAGGATGTACGCTGGAACGACATTTACGCCTGGAGCGGTGTAGAGGGAACGACGACCACCGGCCCGAAAGAAGGCAACGGCGCCATTGCCTGGACGATCAATCCGACCGACACCTGGTGGGGATGGGGCATCCACAACACCAACTACACGCTCGACATGAGCCAGGTGAAGAACTGGTACATCTGCTTCGCCATCAAGACCACCTGCACCGACGAACTGTCGGTGAAAGTGGCCGGCACCAACGGCGAGTACAGTGTGGCCTTGAAGGGTACCTACGCCATCACCACCAACGGCAACTGGAACACCATGTGCATCCCCTTCTCGGCCTTCACTTCGCAGGGCATGCAGTTGGGCAGCCAGACAGGCAACGTGCTGTTCTCGATTGTCTGTGAGAATGTGACCAACGGCAGCCGTGGCAAACGGTTGGAAATTGACAACGTCTATTACGCCTCCACACCGGTAACCATCACCGGCGCACAGGCGGTTCAGGCAACTGCCGCAAGCGTAAGCCTCTACCCCAACCCGGCAGTTGACGCGGTTACGGTCAACGGTGTAACTCCCGGTGAGACCATCGTGGTGTACGATCTGCTCGGACGTGCGGTAAAACGCACTACGGCAACCGAAAGTACTGCGACCTTCTCCATCGCATCCCTGCCGCAGGGCAATTACATGGTGCGTGTGGGCAATACCGTCATGAGGTTAGTGAAATAAAATATCTTCTAGTTTTTTGATTTGATTGCAGGGGTGTCGCGACCAGCGGGTTGCGGCACCTCTTGGTTTTGGCGTGCGGTGTAGAATTTTTGTGTAAAACGGCGATTTCTCATAAATAAAAAGTATCTTTGCATCCCAAATTGGGATTTTGTACATCATCCCGATGAGACGCAAGTATCTATGAACAAAAAACTGCTACTGGGTGACCAGGCCATCGCACAAGGAGCCATTGATGCCGGATTGAGCGGCGTCTATGCCTATCCGGGCACTCCATCGACCGAAATCACCGAATACATTCAGACTTCTCCGGCCGGCCGGCAGAACCGGATTCACCACCGCTGGTGCACCAACGAAAAAACGGCCATGGAAGCCGCACTGGGCATGTCGTATGCCGGCAAGCGCGCACTGGTCTGCATGAAACATGTGGGCATGAACGTATGCGCCGACGCTTTTGTCAACGCCGCCATGACCGGTGTACACGGCGGTCTGGTGGTACTGGCCGCCGACGATCCTTCCATGCATTCGTCGCAGAACGAACAGGACTCCCGTTTCTACGGAAAATTCGCCATGATTCCCATTCTGGAGCCTTCCAACCAACAAGAGGCTTACGATATGACGGCATTCGCCTTCCGCTTGTCGGAGGAGTTGCACGAGCCCGTACTCATGCGTCTGGTGACCCGTCTGGCCCATTCGCGCGCCGTGGTTACACTGGGTGAGACTGTGGAACAGAACGCCCTGAACGCCCCCGCACGCTCGCAGAACTGGGTGTTGCTGCCCGCCATCGCCCGCCGGCGCAACCGCGAACTCATCGCCCTGCAGCCCGACATTCGCCGAAAGGCGGCCGAAAGCCCCTACAACGCATACACCGACGGTGGCGACCATACGCTCGGTATCATTGCCTGCGGTATTGCCTACAACTATGTTATGGAGCAGTATCCGGAAGGTTGCCTTTATCCGGTGCTCAAGATCGCTCACTATCCCCTTCCGGAAAACACCATCCGCCGGATGGCTGCCGAATGCGGACGCCTGCTGGTGGTGGAAGACGGCCAACCCTTTGTGGAGGAGCAGCTGCGCGGCATTCTGCCCACCCCCTGCACCATTCAAGGCCGTCTGAGCGGTGAACTGCCCCGCGACGGCGAACTGAACCCGGACTGCGTACGGAAGGCCCTCGGGCTGCCCGCTCTGCCGGTCAACGCCGCCAGTCCCCTGGTGGTTCCGCGGCCGCCCGCCCTGTGCCAGGGCTGCGGTCATCGGAGCGTCTATGAAGCGCTCAACCGGATTGTGGAGCACTATCCCGAGGCCCGCGTGTTCGGCGATATCGGCTGCTATACGCTGGGAGCGCTTCCTCCCTACAAAGCCATCAACTCGTGTGTGGACATGGGTGCCAGCATCACCATGGCCAAAGGAGCCGCCGACGCAGGTGTATTCCCCGCCATTGCGGTGATTGGTGACTCCACCTTCACCCATTCCGGCATGACCGGCCTGCTCGATGCTGTCAACAGCCAATCGCCCATCACGGTCATTCTATCCGACAACCTGACCACCGCCATGACAGGCGGACAGGACTCGGCCGGCACCTACAAGTTCGAAGCCATCTGCCTCGGCTTGGGTGTGGAGCGCGAGCACCTGCATGTGGTGACTCCGCTTCCGCAGAATATGGAGGAAATCACCCGCATCATGGAGCAGGAATTCAACTACCGTGGCGTATCCGTCATCATTCCCCGCAGGGAATGCATCCAGACGCTTATGCGCAAAGCTAAAGCCCAGAAGAAATGAAAACAGACATCATACTCTCCGGCGTGGGCGGACAAGGCATCTTGTCCATCGCCACGATTATCGGCCAGGCGGCCTTGAGCCAGCAATGGTACATCAAACAGGCCGAAGTGCACGGCATGAGTCAGCGTGGCGGCGATGTGCAGTCCAACCTGCGGATTTCTTCGCAGCCGATCGCCTCCGACCTGATTGCCATGGGCGCTGCCGACGTAATCATTTCCATGGAACCCATGGAGGCCTTGCGTTACCTGCCTTATTTGTCGAAAGAGGGCTGGATCATCACTTCGTCCAACCCCTTCGTCAATATTCCCAACTACCCCGACACCGAGGCATTGCTGGACGCATTGAAGGCACACGGACACGTCAAACTGATTGATCTGGACGCACTGACCAAGGAACACAATCTGGGCCGTGCCGCCAACATGGTGCTACTGGGTGCCACCGCCGAATTTCTGGGGCTTCCGTTCGAAACACTCGCCGACAGCGTGCGCACGGTGTTCGAAAGCAAGGGGGAGGCTGTGGTGAATCTGAACATCAAAGCATTGGAAATAGGAAGAGCCTTCAAGTAAACCGATGAACACCAACACGCCTATCCCGTACAGCACCGCCAAAGCCGCCATTGACAGCTTCCGCATCCCCGATTTTGCAGGAGCCACCATCCGCGACATTGTCAACATCGCCAACAAAATCGAGCAAGAGACCGGCGAGTCCTTCGTCCGCCTGGAGATCGGTTCCCCCGGATTCCCGCCCGAAAACATCGGCAAACAGGCCGAACTGCAGGCCATTGAGCGCGGGGTGTCGTCCCAGTACCCGCCCCTGCACGGCATCGAGCCGCTTAAATCGGCGGCCAGCCGTTTTATCAAGGCTTTTGTCAACGTCGATATTTCCGCCCGCAGCTGCATACCGACCTCCGGCTCCATGCAGGCCTGTTGTGCGGCTTTTATGGCTTGCGGCCAATGCGACCCCGACCGGAACCGCATTCTGTTCATCGACCCCGGATTCCCCGTGCAGAAACTGCAGGCCACCATGCTGGGAATGCCCTTCGACTCGTTCGACACCTACAGCTACCGTGGCGGAAAACTGGCCGGAAAAATTGAGGAATACCTTTCGAGCGGCCGCTACTGCGCCATGCTCTACTCCAATCCCAACAACCCCTCGTGGGCTTGTCTGACCGACAGCGAACTGCAGCAGATCGGCGCGCTTTCGCGCAAATACGACGTCATCGTCATTGAGGATCTGGCCTATTTCGGCATGGATTTCCGTCAGGATATCACCCGGCCGTACGAACCGCCCTTCCAACCGTCGGTGGCACATTATACCGACCTATACATGCTGATGATCTCCGGATCGAAAGCCTTCAGCTATGCCGGTCAGCGCATTGCCGTAGCCGCCATCTCCGACACGCTCTTCGAGCGTTCCTACCCCGGTTTGCAGCAACGCTACGGCGTAGGTGCGTTCGGCACGGTCTATGTCAACCGCATCCTCTACGCCCTGACCGCCGGCACGGCCCACTCGGCCCAGTACGCACTGGCCGCCATGCTCGATGCCGCCGTAAAAGGCGAATACAATTTCCTGCACGATGTATATGAATACGGACGCCGCGCCAAGAAACTGAAGGAAATCTTTCTGGCCAACGGATTCCACCTGGTGTATGACAAAGACATCGACCAACCGGTGGGCGACGGTTTTTACTTCACCATCGGGTATCCCGGCAAAACGGGCGTACAGCTCATGTACGAACTGCTCTTCTACGGTGTCAGCGCCATTGCGCTCAACTCCACCGGCAGCACCCAGGAGGGACTGCGCATCTGCACCTCGTTTGTACGCGCCGAACAATACGGATTGCTGGAGCAACGGATGAAACAATTCAACGAAAACAACAAACAATAACATATCATGTTCTGGAACAGGGAAATAGAATGCATGCCGCGCGAGCAGATGCGCCAATTGCAAGGCCAACGACTGGTGGCACTCGTCAAGTATGTGTACGACCATGTACCCTTCTATCGCAAAAAAATGGATGACCTCGGACTGCAACCCGGCGACATCCGCAGTATCGACGACATCACCAAGCTCCCCTTTACAACCAAGCAGGATCTGCGCGACAACTACCCCTTCGGTCTGCAGGCGGCGCCGGCCGACCGGATTGTACGTATCCATGCCTCCAGTGGCACCACGGGCAACCCGACCATTGTCGGCTACACGCGCAAGGACATTGAAGTGTGGGCCGAATGTGTAAGCCGCTGCCTGACTGCCGCCCACATGGACAAGAACGACCGTTTCTCGGTATCGTACGGCTACGGTCTCTTCACCGGCGGTCTGGGACTGCACTACGGCGTTGAGAACATCGGAGCCGCTGTCATCCCCGCTTCCACAGGCAACACGGAGAAGCACCTGAAACTCATGCGCGACCTGCAGATTACGGGTACGGCTGCCACGCCCTCCTATATGCTCTATTTGGCCGAAACAATGGACAAACTGGGCATCAGCAAGGACGAGCTGGCCCTTAAATCGGCCGTATGTGGTGCCGAGCCCTGGACGGAAGAGATGCGTCAGGAAATCCAGAACCGCATGGGACTGAAAATGTACAACATCTACGGTCTCAGCGAGGTGGTCGGCCCGGGTGTGTCGTATGAGTGCGACTGTCAGCACGGCTCCCACATCTGCGAAGATCATTATTATCCCGAAATCATCAACCCCTACACGCTCCAACCGCTGCCTTACGGCGAATCGGGGGAACTGGTGTTCACCACGCTTACCAAAGAAGGTATGCCGGTACTGCGCTACCGCACACGCGACATCTGTTCGTTGATAGACGGAACCTGCGAATGCGGACGCACCAATATCCGGATGTCGAACATCCTGGGCCGCTCGGACGATATGCTCATCATCCGGGGCATCAACGTATTCCCCTCGCAGATTGAGAGTGTCATCCTCAGTCTGGAGGAATTCGAACCCCGCTACATGATTGTGGTGGACCGCGTCAACAACCTGGATACCATTCAGGTACAAGTGGAGGTACGCAAGGAGTTCTACAGCACCGACACGGTGGTCGAGCTTTCGCTCAAAAAGAAACTGGCCGGCAAGCTGCAGAGTGTCATCGCCATCAAGGCCGATGTCAAGATCATGGCTCCGGGCAGTATCGAGCGCTATCAAGGCAAAAGTGTCCGCGTGATTGACAACCGCCAGATTAAGAACAAATTCGTCAAATAAGGGCACTACCGGAGGCGAACCAGGCCCAAGGGTACGAGTCAGGCTGTCATGGAAAGCGGAACTGCACGCGAAAAACTTTGGAATGCCAATTACATCAAGGTTTGGACCTCCAATTTCTTGATGAGTTTCGCCTTTATGCTCATCAATCCGCTGCTGCCGCTGTTTCTCACCGACCATTTCGGTGCCGACAAACAGATGATCGGCATCACGCTGGCGGGCTATGCCCTCGCCGCACTGCTGATCCGGCCTTTCAGCGGCTATTTTATCGACCATTTCCCGCGTAAGATTGTACTGCTGCTGAGCTACGGACTCAGCTGCTGCTTCTTTCTGGGCTATATGGCCGCCACCACGCTGACGGTCTTCGCCTTTTTCCGTACGGTGCACGGTTTCCCGTTCGGCACCACGACGGTTTCCTGCACCACACTGGCGGTGGATACGCTGCCTGCTTCGCGCCGTGCGGAAGGTATCGGCTACTACGGTCTGAGCGCCAATCTCGGATCGGCTGTCGGCCCGACGGTGGCGCTGTGGATTTTTGACTGGACGCACAGCTACAACACGCTGTTTCTGGTATCCTTTCTGGTTACGCTGGTCGGTGTGGTTCTGGGGGCTACGCTGAAGTTGAAACCCCGTCCCGTATCGGCTGCCGTACCGGTGGCGCAACCCAAGCGGTTGGTCTCGCTCGACCGTTTCCTGCTCCTGAAGGCTTCGTCGCAGGCGGTCTGCACGCTGGTGTTCGGTCTTTCCTATAGTATTGTGACGACCTACCTGGCCATTTACGGACGTGAGGAACTGGGAATCACCGGCGGAACCGGTCTGTTCTTCCTGCTGCTGGCGGCCGGTCTCATCGCCTCCCGGCTGATGGGCAGCAAATCTTTGGGCGAAGGGAAGATTGTTCAAAACGGCTTGATGGGTATGCTCATCGCCGTAGTCGGTTATGCGGTTTTTGCCGGCATCCACCACCCGGCGGGCTACTATGGTTCGGCGCTCATCATCGGGTTCGGACAGGGCTTTGCCTGGCCGGCCTTTCTCAACATGTTCCTTGACCTGGCTCCGCACGAACGCCGCGGCACGGCCAACGCCACCATTCTGACATCCTGGGATCTGGGATTGGGGCTGGGTATGCTGTTGGGCGGCATCACGGCCCAGCATGCCGGCTATCATGCCGCATTCTGGCTGGCGGTGGCCTG
>JAGDAS010000160.1 GCA_017959385.1 Paludibacteraceae bacterium | reverse complement strand
TGTCGGGACCAAATATCGGCAACTGCTATGTAGGCATCGGGCTGAACATCAACCAGACCGACTTCCGCTCCGACGCACCCAACCCGGTATCCCTCCGGCAGATCACCGGGCGGGAGACCGATTTGAAGGAGGCCTTGGACGGCCTGTACAACGCCATCCTGCACCGCTACAGCCAAATAGACCAACGTCAGCAACTGCATCACGACTATTTGTCGCACCTATTCCGATACGGTATTCCAGCCCCCTTCCACAACGAAACCGAGGGCACCTTCACCGCCGTCATCGACGATGTGGAACCCTCGGGATATTTGGTGCTGCGCCACACGGACGGCAGCCGGCAGCGCTATTTCTTCAAGTAGGTACGGCACGTAATCGGAAGTGCCGTACTGTAGGCATTCAGACTTCCTTCACCTCTTCGTAATCCACGTCCTGCGCGCGGCTCTTGTCAATTTTACGTTTGACATAATCGCGGGCGGTACCCGCCTCCTCGCGCGCCTGCTGTTCCTGCCGCCGCCGTTGGGAGGGACGCAGCCCCAACAACCGCCGCACCATCCCCACCACCGATACCAGCGAGAAGAGCACGAAGAAGAGGATCAACCAGAATACGAGCGCCAGCAAACTCATGACTGCTTGGGAGACTGCCCCGCCAGCACCTGCCGGCGCGTACGCAGCGCGTACACGATGCAGGCGATACCGAGAATGACAAAGGGAATACTGAGCAACTGCCCCATATTGAGCACCATATCGGCCTCAAATGCCGACTGGTCGTTCTTAATGAATTCGATAAAGAAGCGGGCGGTAAACGTCCAGGTGAACCCGATGCCCATCAGCAACCCCTCCCAACGGCGGGCGTCGGTGCGCCAGTAAAGAAACAACAGCACGCCGAACAAAGCCAGGTAGGCCAGCGATTCGTAGATCTGCGTGGGATGGCAGACCGGCACCTCGCTCAAAGGCAGCCCCGGATAGTCACGCACAAACTGGAACCCCCACGGCAGATCGGTGCGGCATCCGTAGATTTCAGAGTTCATCAGATTGCCGATGCGGATCATGGAAGCCACCAATGCGCAAATCACATAGGAGCGGTCCGCAAGCCAAAGGAAGGAGCGGTGGCACATGTATTTGGCCATGAGCCACACCGTAAGGATGATGGCGATGGCACCGCCGTGACTGGCCAGACCGCCGCGCCACACCATCGGGATCTCCGACAGGTGGTGGCGGTAATATTCCCAATCATAGAAGAACACATGCCCCAGCCGGGAGCCCACCACCACGGCTATTACCATATATATAAAGTACTTGTCGGACCAATCCTCCGGGCACCCCTCGCTCTTGAACATCTTGCTGAGCAAGGTAATGGCCAACAGGAAACCGGTCGCGTACAACAATCCGTACCAACGTACCTCCACGGAGCCGAAACTGAAGGCCACCGGATCGACATTCCAAACGACTGAAAGCAAATCTGTCATCTTGTTATCTGATTAAAGGTCTCTGCCACAGCAGTTTTTATACTTTTTACCACTGCCGCAGGGGCAGGGATCGTTGCGGCCCACCGTCTTCTCCACACGCACCGGCTGCGTCTTGGCCTGCTCGCGGGTGTCGCGGGCGGCGGCGCGCATGATGTCGGTCTTCTGCGTCTGGTATTTGCTGTAATCCTGACGGCGTTCCTGCTGGGCCTCGCGCACGGCCGTCTGGTCCGGATTGGGCAGATGGGCACGCATCAGGATGGTCGAAGCCTTGTAGTTGATCGACTCAATCATCCGTTTGAAGAGGTTGAACGACTCCAACTTGTAGATCAAAAGCGGATCCTTCTGCTCGTAATGGGCATTCTGTACCGACTGGCGGAGTTCGTCGAGCGCGCGGAGGTGCTCCTTCCAAGCCTCATCGATGGTATGCAGCAGCACCGCCTTCTGGAAGGCGCGGATCGCGGCCCGTCCTTCCGACTCATAGGCCTCGTGGAGATCGACCGAAATCTGATAGGTCAGACGACCGTCGGTAAACGGAATCAGGATGCGCTTGAAGCGGTCGCCCTGCTCGTCCAGCACACGTTTGACCACCGGATAAACCGTACGGGCCGTATAATCGGCCTTGGCCTCAAAGCTTTTGAGCACCGCCTCGTGAATGCGGTTGACAATTTCGGTCTGGCTTTCCTTACGGAAAATGTCGGGCGTGAGAAAATCCACCTCCGTGGCATACCAGCGGAACAACTCAAGCCGCAGACCTTCGGGATCGTCGGCATAACGGTCCACCAGCTCGGCCACACCGTCGTAGAGCATATTGACAATATCCACACCGATACGCTCACCCATCAGGGCATGGCGGCGGCGGGTGTAGATCACCTTACGCTGCGAGTTCATGACGTCGTCGTATTCGAGCAGATGCTTACGCACACCGAAGTGGTTCTCCTCCACACGTTTCTGCGCACGCTCGATCGACTTGGTGATCTGTTTGTTCTCCAGCTGTTCGTCCTCACCCAGTCCCAGGCGGTCCATCAGCGAGGCAATGCGGTCAGAACCGAACAGACGCATCAGATTGTCTTCAAACGACACATAGAACACGGACGAACCCGGATCGCCCTGACGTCCGGAACGACCGCGCAACTGCCGGTCGATACGGCGGCTTTCGTGGCGTTCGGTGCCGATAATGGCCAAACCGCCGGCTTCCTTCGCCTCGGGCGTGAGTTTGATATCGGTACCACGACCGGCCATATTGGTGGCGATGGTCACCGTACGCGGACGACCGGCCAGGGCCACAATTTCGGCCTCACGCTGATGTTGCTTGGCATTCAGCACATTGTGCGGTATCTTGCGCATGGTCAGCATCTTGCTGAGCAATTCGGACGTTTCGACCGAAGTGGTGCCCACCAGCACCGGACGACCGGCCTCAAGCAGGTTCTCAATCTCTTGGATCACCGCATTGTACTTACCGCGTTTGGTCTTGTAAATGCGGTCGTTCATATCAATGCGGGCAATGGGCTTGTTGGTCGGAATAACCACCACATCAAGCTTATAGATATTCCAGAACTCACCGGCTTCGGTTTCGGCCGTACCGGTCATACCCGCCAGCTTGTGATACATACGGAAGTAGTTCTGCAGTGTGATGGTGGCGAAGGTCTGCGTAGCCGCCTCCACCTTGACACGTTCCTTGGCCTCGATGGCCTGATGCAAACCGTCGGAGTAACGGCGTCCGTCCATGATACGGCCCGTCTGCTCATCGACGATGAGTACCTTGTTGTCAATTACGACATATTGGTCGTCGCGTTCAAACAGCGTATAGGCGCGCAACAACTGGTTGACCGTATGGACACGTTCCGACTTGATGGAATAATCCTGCATAATCTCATCCTTCTTCTGCACCCGCTCCTCGTCGGTCATACCGTTGTCGGGGTTCTCCACCTCCGAAAGCAGTGTGGTGATGTCGGGAAGGATAAAGAAGTTCGGATCGCCGGAATCCTTGGAAAGTACATCCAGGCCCTTGTCGGTCAGTTCAATGCTGTTGTGCTGCTCGTCGATTACGAAATACAGGTCGTCGGTAATCTCGGGCATACGCTGGTTGTTCTGCTCCATATAGACCGCCTCGGTCTTGAGCATGGAGGCCTTGACGCCCGGCTCGCTCAGGAACTTGATGAGCGGCTTGTTCTTGGGCAGGCCCTTGTAGGTGCGGAACAGGAAGATGTTACCCTGCTCCTTGTCCTTCGGATCGTCGGAAGCCATCAAACGGCGGGCGTCGGCCAACAATTTGGTGGCCAGCGATTTCTGCATATCGACCAGTTTCTCCACCTGGCCGCGGTACTGTTCGAACATCTGGTCGTCGCCTTTGGCTACCGGACCGGAGATGATCAACGGCGTCCGGGCATCTTCAATCAACACATAGTCCACCTCATCGACGATGGCGTAATGATGCTGACGCTGAACCAGTTCGATAGGCGAAGAAGCCATATTGTCGCGCAGGTAGTCGAAACCGAATTCGTTGTTGGTACCGAACGTGATGTCGGCCTCGTAAGCCTTGCGGCGCTCGTCCGAATTGGGACGGTGCTTGTCAATGCAATCCACACTCAGGCCGTGGAACATATAGAGCGGCCCCATCCACTCGGAGTCACGTTTGGAGAGGTAGTCGTTGACCGTTACCACATGCACGCCGAAACCGGCCAACGCATTGAGGAACACCGGCAGCGTGGCCACCAGCGTTTTACCCTCACCGGTAGCCATCTCGGCGATCTTGCCCTTGTGCAGTACGACGCCGCCGATCAGCTGCACATCGTAGTGCACCATCTCCCAACGTACCATACTGCCGCCGGCCATCCACTCGTTGGCATACACGGCTTTGTCGCCGTCAATGGTCACAAAGTCGAACTTGACTGCCAGCGCACGGTCGAAATCGTTGGCGGTCACCACCAGGTGTTCCGATTCTTTGAAACGACGGGCTGTGTCCTTGACGATGGCGAACACTTCCGGCAGATGCGCGTCAAGCGATTTTTCCGTTATATCGAGGATCTCCTTCTCCAGTTTGTCCACTTCATCGTAAATGGCCTCGCGTTTTTCAAGCGGCGTGCCTTCAATCTGTGCCTTCAGTTGGGCGATACGCTCCGACTCTTTGGCGTAAGCCTGCCGGATGTCGGCACGGATGGCCGCGGTGCGGGCCCGCAGGCCGTCGTTGTCCAGCTGCTGGATGCCGGGATAGATTTCCTGTATTTTTTTAACATAAGGCATAATCTCCTTCAAGTCGCGGTCGGACTTGGTGCCGAAGAGACCAGCCAATAACTTGGTGATATTCATAAAATGTTTGTTTGCCGGGTTCAAGAACACCGCAGACGGCGGCCGATACTGAGCACCGTCTTGGTGGTAATATGGTTCAACTTACACAATTTGGCCACCGTAGTGTGGCGTTTTTTGGCAATTCCCGAAAGGGTATCGCCCTTACGTACCGTGTACCAGGCCATGGCGGCGATTTCACCCTTGTAGCGGAAAGTCTGTTCGCACACCAGGAAGGAATCGGATTTGGGCCGACCGGTTTCAAAATCGACCATGGAGGACGGATCGATGGCATTGCCCACATAGCGCATTTCAAAATGCAAGTGCGGACCTGTGCTGCGTCCGGTATTGCCGCCCAACGCGATCGGCTGGCCGGCGCGCACAACGCTGTCGGCAGCCACGAGCAGTTTGGAACAATGGCCGTACACGGTTTCCAGCCCGTTCGGGTGGCGGATAAGCACATAATTGCCGTAACCGTAGCCCACTTTCGAAATGCGGACAATACCGTCAAATGCCGACCGGATGGTGTCGCCGATGTTCAGTTTCAGATCAATGCCGTAGTGGTAGCGGTACGTGCGCATGCCGAACTTGGAGGTGACATGGGTGATGGCGATCGGATGGCAGTAACCGGTCATGTCAATGTTGACCGAATCTTTCATGCGGTGCAGATTGACATCATAGGGATTGACCACAAAGTTGTCCCACACGGTGTTGTACCTGCACTCGGGCAGGCTGTCGCAAAAATGCATGCCGGAAAGCAGATCGAAGGGTTCCTCCTCCGTATGTGCGGGTTGCAGCATATACGCCAGCGCATCCTCGTCATCCATAGTGAGCTCCTCCACGTCGAAAAGGTTGTCGCCCGCCTCCTGACCCAGCGCCATCACAGCGGCACAGGCAATCGGCAGCATACACACGACCCGTTTCAAAGTGTAATTCATAATGGATAATTTGTATTGTGCGCAAAGTTAACCAATTCTTACGAAACCATCAACCCTCCGGCACAAATATCCGGGTTAAATTTCCCTAATTCTGTCAGGAAATGGCACTCCAGTCCACCACACCCTGCGATTTGAGGTGGAGTTGCTCCAAAAGCAGGGCGTTTTGCGGCGCGGTCAGCAGGGGGTCCTGCTCCAAGATGGCCTGCGCGGCGCGACGGACCCGCTGCAGCATATCTCCGTCGTGTGCCAGATCGGCCAGCTGCAGCCGGAAGGGCAGTCCGCTCTGCATGGTTCCCTCCAGGTCGCCGGGACCGCGGAGCGCCAGATCGGCTTCGGCGATTTCGAATCCGTTGGTGGTTTCGGTCATGATAGACAGGCGTTTGCGGGTTTCGGCCGACAGTTCGTAGCGCGACACCAGCACGCAGAAGGACTGGTCGGCACCCCGGCCCACGCGGCCACGCAACTGGTGCAGTTGGGAAAGTCCGAACCGTTCGGCGTTTTCGATGACCATGACCGAAGCATTGGGCACATTGACTCCGACCTCGATCACCGTAGTAGCCACCAGCAGGCGCGCCTCGCCCGAAACGAAACGCCTCATCTGCTCCTCCTTCTCCACCGGTTTCATCCTGCCGTGCACCATGGCCACCGGGTATTCCGAAAAGACCTCGCACATGCTGTCGTAGCCGTCCATCAGGTTCTTCATATCCGACTTCTCCGATTCGTCAATCAGCGGATACACCACATAAACCTGGCGACCCGCCTGCAACTGCTGCCGCATGAAGTTCTGCAACTGTTGGCGCTTGTTCTCGTACACATGCCAGGTGGTCACCGGTTTGCGGCCGGGCGGCAGCTCGTCAATCACGGAAACGTCCAGATCGCCGTACACGGTCATGGCAAGTGTACGGGGAATGGGGGTGGCGGTCATCACGAGCACATGGGGCGGCTGCGGATTCTTGGCCCACATACGCGCCCGCTGCGCCACACCGAAGCGGTGCTGCTCATCGATCACCACCAGACCGAGGTTGCGGAACACCACCTCCTCCTCCAGCACGGCATGGGTTCCCACCAGAATCTGCAGACTGCCGTCGCGCAACCCTTCGTGCAGCCCGGTCCTGTCTTTTTTCCGAACCGACCCTTTGAGCAGGCCGACCTGCACGGGGAGTCCCTGCAGCAGCCGGGTCAGCGATTCGTAATGCTGAGTGGCCAGGATCTCGGTCGGTGCGATGATGCACGCCTGATAACCGTTGTCAAGCGCCAGCAGCATGGACATGAGCGCCACGATGGTCTTTCCGCTTCCCACATCGCCCTGCAACAGGCGGTTCATCTGCACTCCCGACCCCATGTCGGCACGGATTTCCCGCAACACACGCTTCTGCGCCTCCGTCAGTTGGAAGGGCAGAAACTCGCGGTAAAAGCGGTTGAAGAGGTCGCCCACCCGGGCGAACACATGCCCCCGGTATCGGGAGCGTACATTGTGCGCCTGCCGCAGAATGGCCAGCTGCACATAGAAGAGTTCCTCGTATTTGAGCCTTTCGCGCGCTTTGTCAAGCTGGTAGGGATTGGCGGGGAAATGGATTTGCTGCAAAGCCGTCTCCAGCGGCAGAAGGTGCTCCTGAGCGATCAAACCGGCCGGCAGCGTTTCGCGTACCGAGCCCGCCATTTGCCGCAAGGCGAGATAGATGAATTTCTGCAAAGCCTTGGAATGCAGAAACTTGTTCTTCATCTTCTCGGTAGTGTGGTACAAGGGCATGAAACCCGTCAGCTTGTCGGGCGAAGGGGTTTCGATGTCGGGATGGACGAAGGAATAGACCCCGTTGAAAAGATTCGGTTTTCCGAAAACGATGTAATCAACGCCCGGCTGGTAGGATTTCAGCACATACTGAATGCCCTTGAAGAACACTAAATCGATGGTGCGTTCGCCGTCAGAGAACTGGGCAATGAGCCGGGCCGCCCGCCCCTCGCCCGTTTGGCGGAAGCCGACGATGCGGCCGCGGATCTGTACATAGACCGAAGGACTGTCGATTTCGCTGATCTTGTAGAAACGGCTGCGGTCCACATAGCGGTACGGAAAGCAGTGCACCAGCTCGTCGAGGGTCGTCACGCCCAACTCCTGCCGGAGCAGTTCGGAACGCGCCGGGCCCATGCCGGGCAAATATTTCAATTCGGCCTTAGTAGGGTCCATGCTGAAGAAGGATTTCAGCCATCGGCAGGTCCTGCGGACGGGTGAGTTTGATATTCTCGGGATTGCCGTCAACCAGGTGCACCGGATAACCGGCGGCCTCCCAGACGGAGGCATCGTCGGTGAAGACGGGCCGGTACCCGGCCGCATAGGCCCGTTTGAGTTCGGTGGAGCGGAACACCTGCGGGGTCTGCACCACTCTTACCTGCGAGCGGTCCAGCGCCCGGCTGTCCGCTCCGTCGAGCAACCGCAGGGAGTCAACCGGCTCCACCACGGGAATGCCGCAGCCGTGCCCGGCGGCCGATTGGAAGGCCTGCGCCAATGTGGCGCGGGATACGAAGGGGCGCACAGCGTCATGCACCGCCACCAGCACGCCGTCCGGAACCCGGGCCAGGCCGTTGGCGACCGACTGGAAGCGGCTGTCACCGCCCGTAACCAACTCGACAGGTTGGTAAAAATCATGTTTCTGACACAGATGGTGCCAGAGTTCGTGCCTGTCGGCCGGAAGCACCAGCACGCAGCGGTCGCATCCGTCGAACAGGCGCAGGGTGTGCATCAGCACGGGCACACCGCCCAACTCGACAAACTGCTTGGGCAGCGTCCCTCCCATGCGGGTCCCGCTTCCGCCCGCCACGATGACTGCGTATTTCTGCATAAGGCAAAGATACCGTTTTTTTCGTATGAAACCTCCCGGATCAGGCGGTTTTTTTCCGTTTCCGGCGAATGACACCGCTGACCTTGCGCACCAGCGCGGAAAAAGCGAGCGGCAGCAGAATGCCGGTCAGGATATACACCACCTCCCATCCGGACTCCTGCGAAACATTGCCCCAGACGGGCAGGGATTCACCGTCATAGCCCAGCCAGCGGACCTGCGCCCAGCAGATCATTTTGAAGCAGGCGATGTGCAGAATGAAAATGTACAACGACGCCCGTCCGGCCGCTGCAAAAGCCACGGCAAGCCAATCCACCTTGTCCATCCAATACGCCAGGAAGAGAATCAGATAGATGCCCACCCCGGTGGCAATCAGCCAGAAAAGAACCGGATTATAGGTATTGGTGCGCATGTCAATCGTAAGCAGCCCCCAGCGGTTGAAGACATAGAGCCACACAACGGCGCGGGCCGCCATGCACTTTCCGGAGAAACTCTCGAAGAACCGGGGCATATCCATACTGCGCGCACGGTATCCCAGACAACAGATCCATTGGGCCACCAGAATGACATTCAAGCCGTTGTCAAACTCCCAGCTTTCCGGAATCCGGGGCAACGTGTTCATAACACCCAAAATACCCAGAACGGTGCTGACCAGGAGCCACCGGCCGTCCCCAAGCTCCCGTTTCAGCCCGTAGGAAAGCAGGTTGACAAAGAACAGTGCGGGGAGAAACCACAAAGGAGACAGCATCATTTCGGTATTATTGAAACACAGGACATGCTTGACGGCCAGCCACAGCTCCCCGAAACTGTAATGGGTGACGGCCAATCCGGCATGGTAAAACGCATTGTGCAAACCGACGAACGCCAGTTCGGCGATGACAAACGGCAGATAGAGTGTTTTGACTTTGGAAACCAGAAACTCACGGAAAGGCTTTTCAAAGGATTTTTCCGAAAGGTATCCGGTAATAAAGAAGAACAATGCCATGTGGAAAAAACGCCCCTCTATGAACCAGGGAAAATTGGCATGACAGGAAACAACCAGCAGTATGCCGAGGAATTTGGCGATATCAAATTTGCGGTTTCTCATAATTCCGTGTAACATTTATGTAATACTTGAACCGCAAAGGTAAAAAATAGCAACGACAACGCCAAATCCGCAGCAAATCCACCGCCGCCGCAAGGATGCGGACGCATATCCGTTTCGGAAATTCCGCCTCTGCCGATTTTTTTATCAAACAATTACAAAAAACTGCAAAAATTATTTAGGCCGACGGCTATACAATCTACGCAAAAAGTATTACCTTTGTTGTTACGTTTCATTCAAAAAAATATGCACAAGTCATTCATACTTTCCGCCGTCGCTCTGTTGGTATCCGCTACGGCCGGTTTTGCGCAAGGCAATGTAAGTCTGCACCAACCGGCGGCCATGTCGGAACTGCTGGCCAAGAAATCGGACAGCCAGACCATTACCAGCGATGATGCCATTCTGGCCGGCGGGTTCCGCGTCCAGCTCTATTCGAGCAACAACGCCTACAAAGCCAAGAAAGACGCCATGGGGTTGGAAAAGGAGTTGAACAACCTCTACCCCGACCAGCGCATCTACGTTTCCTACGCCGCCCCCTTCTGGAAGGTCCGCATCGGCGACTTCACCTCCTACTTCGACGCTCTGACCTTCAGCCAGCGTCTGAAAGCGGCTTTCCCGCAGTACAGCAACGAGATCTACATCATCAAGGAGGACATTGTCAGCATCTCCTATTACTAACCTTACGGAAAATATGAGAAAGACCTCCCTGCTGATTACCGCCGTCTTGATGACAGCCTGTTTGATCGGATGTTCCAAAAAAGATGAACCAGAGGAAGTGGACAAGGATCTGGTGGAGAATTTTGAGTTCAAGCAGACCGTAACCGTCAATTTCGGAGCGAACGCCACGCCCGTCATCAGCAATCCGCTCAACGGGAAAGGCGTTGAGGTGACCGTAAGCGGCGGCGATGTAGTCATCACATCCACCGTTGACGAGGATGTGGAATACCTCCTGACCGGCACCACCACCAACGGCTCCGTAAAGATTTACAGCGACAAAAAATACAAGGTGACACTCTCCAATGCGGACATCACCTCGGTCGATAAACCGGCCCTCAACCTGCAGTCGTCCAAACGGGTTTACCTGGTGCAACCCGCCGGATCCGTCAACAAACTGACCGACAGCGGCGAATACGAGACCGACCGCGACTACAACAGCGACGGCGAGGACCGCAAAGGCGTCTTGTTCTGTGAAGGCCAGGTCATATTCAGCGGCAGCGGAACGCTTGAGGTCAATGCGTTTGTCAAGCACGCAATCGCCTCCGACGAATACATCCGCATCCGCGAAGGCAACTTCAAGCTCTACTCCGACAACGGCGACGGCATCCATGTTAAAGAATACCTTTGGGTACAAGACTGCACCATGGATATCGCCGCCCACAGCGACGGGATCCAATGCAGCAAGGGGTACATCAACCTGGACGGCGGCACGCTCAATATCCAATCGCGTGATGACTGCATCCGGGCTACTTACGGTTTGGACTCCAGTACGGAAACCGACACCTCCATCGTCACCGATATCACGATCAACGGGGGACGGATCACGCTGGTTTCGGAAAAACTGAAGGACACCGCCTACGGTATTTACACCACCGGTCAAGTGCTCGTCGGCGGCGGCGACATCACCGCCACCGTATTCAATGCCGCAAATGCTGTATTCGGAGCGAAGGGCGTACTTACCCTCAACGACCACGACTGGAACGCCCACTACACCTATCACAAACCCTAATCCATGGTTGTCAAGCTATACGAAGTTGACCCGAGCCCCAAGGTTGTTTCACAGGTAGTGGACATCCTGCGGGACGGAGGCATCATCATCTACCCCACCGATACGCTGTACGCCTTCGGCTGCGACATCACACAGGCCCGGGCGGTAGAGAAAATCTGCGCACTCAAGAACATTGATCCGGGCAAAATGCCCCTGTCGTTTGTATGCAGCAGCATCAGCCATGTAAGCGGCTACGCCAAGGTGGACGACCGGACATTCAAGATTCTGCGCTCCTGTCTGCCGGGCCCCTTCACCTTCCTGCTCAACGGCAACTCCACCCTGCCCAAACTTTTCAAAAAGAAGAACACGGTAGGCATCCGCATCCCCGACAACGGCATTACCCGCGCCATTGTGGAGGCACTGGGCAACCCCCTGCTCTCCACCTCCATCTTCGTAAACGAAGACGAACCGGAGTACAGCACGGATCCCGAACTGATTGCCGAAATGTACGAGTCGAGGGTGGACTGCATCGTGGACGGCGGTGAGGGCGACATCGAGCCTTCCACCATCGTGGACTGCACCCAGGCGGTGCCCATGGTCAAACGCAAGGGCAAAGGCACCTTCCTCTACACAGAATAAAGAAACCGTTCCTCTCCCCGAGGAAGCCCTGTTTTTTGGGGGGCTGTTGGGAGGGGGGGACTTCGCAGACTGCTTAAACCGGTCAGGGAAAGGCGGCCCCGTTGGGAGGGTGGCTCTTCGCAGACTGCTTAAATCGGTCAAGAAGAGTCACCCCCCTCCCAACGTTATCACCTCACCGCAGTTTCACAGGCAGCACATGCCCCCTGCAACCCGAAGGCGGCATCAAATGCAGCCACGCCGCCAGCGTAGGAGCCAGATCGAGGGCCGAAACCGCCTCGTTGACTCGTTGAGCGGGCACCTTCCAACCACAGAGCGAAAGCGTGCACTGTTGGCTGAATCCGGCACAATAACCCGTCTTCTGTCCCTTCATGTTGACTTCGTACCAACCGGGGGCCAGCGTATAGTACAGATCCGCCCCCAGTTCCTTGGTATAGGCGTAGCACATACCACCCCCCGACACATAGTCGCGTTCCAACTGATAAGAAGTGGACAAATCAACCACACCGGGAATCAGAACAAAGAATTCGACCGCCTTATCCTGCATTTCCCGTAAGGAGATCCCCTTTTCTTCAATCAGCGCACGGTTGAGGTAGATCCGCCCGCTTTGCTGACCGACCACCCAGCGTCCCGAACCATATAGCGCCGACAGATAGCCGTTGAGCAAGCCACTGTAACGCTCAGCGTTGAACGACCGGGCCGGCAGGCGTTTGTTCATCACATCAGTATAGTCGGGCGCCGTACGCGACGTAGTGAAATAGAGCAGCCAATTGCCTGCGCCCACCTTGGCGTCCAAAGCCTTGAGCAGCAGCGACAAATCCTGATCCAGACGAAGATAGGCGTCCTCAAGCTCAACCGACATACCCCGCTGTTTGTCCAACACAAAATTCCGCAGTGAAAAATGCACAAGCAGCACATCGGGATAAAGATCCTGCCCCAAGTGTTCGCCCGAAAGAGCATTGACCGCCATTTCGCGGACCGCCGTATTGGCCAACGGGGTGGTGAAGAAATTCTCGTAGGGTTTGGGGCCGCTGCAGGCACTCCGCAACGCATAGCTGAACCCATTGCGCGACTTGCCGGTGGCCGACTCGTAAGTGGAAATGGAATAAAGTGGCTTCCAGGTACCGTCGAGCCAGGAATCGACACCCTTGCCGGCCGCCCATGACGGAAGCGCGTTCTGGTAGTAGGTGCTGCCCGTCCATTTGCCGGAAAGGTTGTCCACCCATAGCGCCATACCGGCGTGCCCCGCCTGCGCCACCGCCATCTGCGGATCAACCGCCAGCGACACAATTTTAGAGAGGCCTACCGTATTTTCATACAATTCGTCCGAAACAGTAGTCGCCATAACGGCCTGGGCCGACACCCGGGTGCCACCCTGCGTTGCCTTGACCGACTTGTCCTCCATGACCGGGTAGGACCTGGTGTACTTCCGGTCATAGACCTGTGCGGCCGGAATGCCGTGCAGATAAGGATCAGTGCCGGTTTCGAGCGTCACCACATCGGTCAGATCACCGGCCATGCGGTAGGGATAGGAGCAGTGCGTGAACTGCGCCCCGGAGGTCATAACGCGCTGAAAACCGCCGGCCTTGCACTCGTTCCAGAAAAGGGAAAGGTAATCGTCGCGCAAACCATCAACCGTAATACCCACCACCAGGGCGGGACGGTCCACATTGCCCTGCGCCGCCGCCGTACAGGCAGCCAGCAGCGAAAGCAGGCATATCACAGTCTTTTTCATGGGGGCAAAGGTACGCTAATTTCCGCTAATTGAGAGTTTTTTCCAATGGAAATAACCCACCACGGCCAAAACACAGTAAACGACATACAGCGCCGCCGTGAGCGGAAGCTGTTTGTAGGCGTAAAGACCCACCGTAACAGCATCGACCACCAGCCATACCAGCCACTGCTCCATCCATTTGCGGCTGAGCATCCACAGTGCCACAATGCTCAACGCTGTGGTCAGAGCATCCCAGTAGGGCACCTGCGAGTCGGTAAACGTCACCAACAACCAGGCCAGCAGCGCATAGGCCGCCGCCAGCACAGCCAGCAGACGGGGCACCTGGGCCGGCGGTGTATGGCCGATGGAGCGGGTCGCCCCGGTATGACGGTTGCCCTTGCGCCAACACACCCAGCCATACACCGCCGCCGACACGTAATACACCTGCATGCCGGCATCGGCGTACAGCCCGGATTGGAAATACAGGCAGCCGTGTACAACCGGCATGATCATACTGACCGCCCACAGGGCGATATGCGCCTTGTATTCGAGGTAGAGGTAGAGCAGTCCCAGCAGAACCCCGGCCAACTGTAAGATCCATTTAAGCTCCATCGCAGGCGGTATCTGTTTGCCGAAAGGCGGTTAGAAACGGATGCTGAACTGCCCCATGGCATGAATAGGTGCCTGCGGGAAGTAGGACAGAGCGTCGTAGCGGCTGCCTCCCGCCACCGCTGAATAGGAAAACGCATTGCTCACGTATTGGGAGTTGAGCAGATTGAGCACATTCAGGCCCACCCGGAACTGCTGTCCCCCTTTCTTCGATGTCCAACTGTACGAGAGCATCAGATCCGTTACACAGTAGGAAGGCAGCAGAAGCGCCTCCACATCCGCATTGGTGGCATATTGGCTGCTCACGAAACGGGTGCGCCATACGCCCTCGAACCCGTGCGTAGTGAAACCGATAGTGCCCGAAGCCAGCACAGAAGGCGAATAGGCCAGCGTGGTGGTACCGCAATACAAGGTGTCGGGCACCCAGGTGTCCTCGTTGGGCAGGATTTCGGTAAAGTTGCGGATCCGGTTCTGGCTCAAGGTAACCTGACCGGCAATCCACATCCAGGCAAGCGGCGTCACCTTCACCTCCAGCTCTATACCACGGCGGTAACTGTCGGGCACATTGACGTAGAGAGCTTCGTAGGTATCCGGATTTTGGGCACCCGTCAGCACAAGCTGGTCCTTGTAGAACATATAGTAAAGGTTGGCCCCCACCGACACGTACGCATTATTGAACTGGTAACCGGCCTCCACATCCACCAGACGCTCGGGCCGCGGCTTGTCGTCACCGATAGCGTTGACAAAGTCCTTGCGGGTCGGCTCACGGTGCGACATGCCGGCACTGGCGTAAAGGCGGCCGGCCTTACGGAACGTATAAGAAACACCCAGTTTGGGATTGAAGAAGTTAAACACTTCGTTGATGGCGATACGCTGCATTGCACCCTGGGTATAGTCGTACACATCGTCAATGCCCCGAATGCTGTGGTTGACCCAACGGTACTGGGCGTCGGCCGTCAGGAGCAGTCCGCGCGTGGCCCGGAACTCCATTTTTCCAAACACTTGGAAATCATGCTTGCGCGAAAAATTGCCATAGTAATCGCCCGCCGGCTCGAACGAAGCCGCCTGGGCCACTTCCAGCACCCTGCCGGAATGGTCTCCCAGATACAGGTTGTACGAGGCACCCATGGAGACATGCCATTTCCCGCTCTTGTAATTGGCCGAGGCCAACGCTCCTGCGAAATGGCTCTTCTGTCCCTTGCGACGTACCAGATTGCTATACTCCAGTGCATCGCCATTCGCATCTACCAGACTGGTCAATCCGTACTCTTTGAGCGTGCGGCCGTTCTTGTACTGCTGGTAATAACCGGCACCATAGGTGTAATGAAGGGTGGCGTTCAGGTTCCATTTGCCGCTGAAGGCATGATTGAGCACCAACTGCTGGTTGAATTGCATAAAGTTGTCCTTCTGATCGGCATAGAAGCCGGTTACCGCTCCGCTGTCGTCTTCGATTTCGCCGCAGGGATTGTAGCGCCGGTTGACGGCCATCTGTTCGGCCGAGACACCATCCCAGGCGTTGTAAGTATGCTCGCCACCGCCGAACGAGAGCAGGCGGACCGATGTTTTGTCACCCAGCCAGCCTGCCTGCAGCAGGTAGGAGTGCAGTTGGCTCGAGGCACGCTCCATATAACCGTCGGACGAAATATGCGACAAGCGTCCGTCCACCACCCAATGTTTGCCAAGCAGTCCGGAACCGATCCGGAGTGACTGGCGGTTGGTGTTGTACGAACCGTAGCTCATGGATGCCTCGCCGCCGAACTCAAGCGGAAGGGTTTCGGTCCGCATGACGATGGCTCCGCCGAACGAACCGGTACCGGCCGTGGAGGTGCCTGCTCCGCGCAGCACCTGGATATCGGACGAGGCCGAAAGCAGATCCGGTGTGTCCACCCAATAGACTTTGTGGCTTTCCGCATCGTTCAAGGGGACACCGTTGACGGTAACGTTGACACGCGTACCGTCATAGCCGCGCATCCGGATGTCGGTATAGCCAACGCCGTTGCCGGCATCGGAGGTGGCGATCACCGAAGGGGTGTTCTGCAGCAGATAGGGCACATCCTTGCCCATGTCGCGGCGCTGCAGCTCTTCGGCCTCAACGGTAACGTGCGTGGCCGGGTGGTCATACCCCACTTGTAGCGACTCAATTTCGATTTCCTGCAGGTCGAACGATTTCAAACTATCGACCTCACTCACTTCCTGGCAGTTTACAACCCCTGCTGTCAGCAGCGCCAGAACGGTTGTCACGGTTTGTTTCATATTGGATATGTAAGAATATGGGGGCCATATTCCCGTCCCTCCCGGTGTCGGCATTACCCGTATCCGGTCCAAAGGGTCTGATCTCAGCCTGAAAGTAAGGCACCCCTGTTAAACGGCTGCAAAGTTACAACCATTTCCGCACACCGCCAAATTTATGGAGGAATTGTAGCTGTTTTCTTTTGCGGCAATGGGGCTACGAAACGTGAATCATGGCGTTCGTAGCCCCATATACCCGATTTTATCGGAGCCGGATTCTCTACCGGTTCACCACCGGCCGGACGGACTGCCCATAGTAGCGGTCGCTGTTGCCCCAATTCACGTTGCCCGAATGGAGGCCGATGATGTACGCGCCGTACGGGTAGGCATCGCTGAGCGTACTCGACCAATAGCCGCCGTAACTGCCCGCGTAGTAGAGACTGCTACCGCAATAGTAGCCCGCGGCAGGCAGGAGGGGTAGGAAGAGGACTTTTCATTTGAAAAATGGCGCATACTTGCAGTAAATTTCGAATAGAAAGCAGTTGTATTCGAACTTTTATGCAGGCTTGCAGTAAGTTTCGAATAGAAATCTTGGAAAATTCAGTTCGAAGGCGCCAAACGGTACAACATCAAAGGACGCAAGTATTTTGGATCCATCAAGAAATACTATGCCACCGACATCGGCATGCGCAACGCCCGCTTGAATTTCCGCCAACAGGAAATCACCCACATCATGGAGAACGT
>JAGDAS010000159.1 GCA_017959385.1 Paludibacteraceae bacterium | reverse complement strand
GCGCTTCGGTCTGGGCGGGGTCAAAGGCGTGGGCGAGGGTGCTGTGGCGGCCATTGTGGACGAACGGGAGAAGAACGGCCCCTACCGGGACATCTACGAGTTCTTCGCCCGGGTCAACCTGAACGCCTGCAACCGCAAGACCCTGGAGTCGCTGGTGCTCAGCGGTGCCTTCGACTCACTCGGTCCCGAAACGCGCGAACAGTTCTTCGCCACCAACACCAAAGGCGAGTCCATGCTCGAACTTCTCATGCGCTACGGCAACCACATGCAGCAGAGCAGCAACCGCAACGAACTCACCTTGTTCGATGTGGCTGACATTACCATTGATATACCGCGCCCCAAATTCCTGCCGGCCGTTCCGTGGTCCACCTTCGAGCGTTTCCGGAAGGAGAAGGAACTGATCGGCCTGTATCTCACGGGACATCCGCTCGATGCCTTTGCGGTTGAGATGGAACTCTGCAGCAGCACGCTCGCCGATCTGCCCGATGCCAAGTCCGATGCAGCGCTGGCCGACTACATGGGTAAGTCCTTTACGGTGGGCGGCATTATCAGCAAGGTGCGTACCGGCATGAGCCGTTCCAACAATCCTTATATGATTTTTACACTGGAGGATTACACCGGCAATTACGAGTTCGCCCTTTTCGGCAAACAGTACCAGCTGCATGCCAATGAGGTGACAGAGAACCTCTTTGTTTCGCTCGAACTGTCGGTGCAGGACCGGTTTGCGGATTACAAATACAAGAAGAATGACGCTTCCGCCCGCCCGGAGATGGTGATCAAAAGGATTGAACTCCTTTCGGAAATGTCCAAGCAGCACAAGGAACTGACGCTGATGCTGCCGGTCGAATCGGTTGATGTGGATCTGATCGCCTGTCTGGAGTCGGCGGAGCAACCCACATCGGAGGTGCAGGAGGCGCAGGTGCAACCCTCCGACCTGCATGTGGTCCTGGTGGATAATGCTACGCACCATACGGTCAATCTGATTTCCCGGAATCCGATCTACCTGACCGCCGGTCTGATCCATTATCTGCGACGCAAGCGCGAGCAGTCGGTGCTCAACTACCGTGTTCATAAATAAACTTGCACACGAGTGCTCATATCCTTATCTTTGCAAAAGGCAAAATATCCTATTCAATTATATATACAGCTATGGCAGAACAATTTACAAACGAGAATTTCGATCAGGTGCTGGCCGCCAACAAGGTGGTGGTCGCCGATTTCTGGGCGGAGTGGTGCGGCCCCTGCCGCATGGTGGGTCCGATTATCGAGGCTTTGGCCAAGGATTATGACGGTCAGGCGGCCATTGGCAAGGTGGATATCGAGGCAGCCGACGATCTGGCCGCCCGTTTCGCCATCCGCAACATTCCTACCGTGTTGTTCTTTAAGAACGGTGAAATTGTGGACAAGCAGGTCGGGGCCGCTCCGCGTCCGGTGTTGGAGGACAAACTGAAGGCTTTACTCTGAAACCGGCGGCTCCGCGGTCTCCGGCATGGCCGGTTCGACTTGGACGGTGCCGTCCTTTTGCAGTACGAGCGATGCGCGGAATCCGGTTCCGTCGTCGCTTTTGAATCCATCAAGGACGGGTGTTCTCCCGTCCTTGATGAGTATTTGCATCTCTTCGATGCTGATGCTGCGGCCGGCCGTTTCCTTCCATACCACAAAGTGGCAGCCGGACTGGAAACCCATACAGCCGTAGCCTCGGTTGCCCTCCACAATGTCTTTCCCGCAGAGTGGGCATTGGGCGAGTGCAGGGCGGAACAGGTAGCGGGGTTTGCCTGTTTGCGGGTCGTAGCCGATGTGTGCGTCAAAGGGCTTGCCTGATTTGCCTTTCAAGCCGGTCAGTTTGCGGCTGTAGCCGCGTGTTACAATTTCCTCCACCAGCTCCTGTGTGATCGTGGTGCCGCCGATTTCTTTCCAGATCACGAAGGGACAATGGTTTTGTGTGTCGGAGCAGCCGTAAGCCTTGGCGTTTTCGCGCAGGCGGTGTCCGCACAGCGGGCACCGCAGGTCGGAGATCTGCCCCGTCCGGACCTGGCCGCCCTCTTGGAGCAGCCGGCTGACTTCCGCTTGGGTGAACCGGACGATTTCGTCGTTGAAATCCGAGGCGGCGTATTGGCTGGTTGCCATCAGGTTCAGTTTTTTCTCCCATTCGCCGGTCATGGCGGGATTGCCGATGGCGGCGTCTTTTACGAGCTGGTACACGCTGAGCCCCAATGGGGTGGGAATCAGTTTCTTTTTCTCGTTGACGATGTATTTGCGGGTATAGAGTGTTTCGATGACGGCCGCACGGGTGGCGGGGGTACCTAGACCGCAGTCCTTCATGGCTTCCACGGCTTCCGGGTCGTCCAATTGCCGTCCGGCGGTTTCCATGTTCTTCAGCAGGGTGGCTTCGGTGAGCAGGGGCGGTTTCTTGGTATAGCCTTCTTTGGTTTCCTTACCGACCACGTCCACGGCTGCATGCTTGGGGATGTCCGGAAGTTCCTGGCTGTCATCGTCCTCCTCGCCGTTACCGGTTTCGCTTTTCTCGTCCGCTCCGGCCAGCAACCGCCATCCGGGTTCCATGATTTTTGCTCCGGCGGCTTGCAGCGGCTCGGGTTCGCCGTCCACCAGGAACTTGTAGGCGAGTACCTCCTTTTTGCAGGGTGTAAGCAAGGCCATGACCAGCTGGCGTGTTGCCAGATCGAAGATCTTTCGTTCGTCGGCCGGCAGCTGTCCGATGCGGTCCAATCCGTGAAAGGTGGGGATGATGGCATGGTGGTCGGTGAGTTTTTTGCTGTCAAAGCAGGCCGTGTTGATACCGTTGGCCGATAGCCGTTGGAGTGCCTGTTGGAAAGCGTCGCCCATAGGAAGGACCTGCAATTGGCCGATCTTGCTCTTGATCTCATCGACCATGTCGTCGCCCAAATAGCGGCTGCCGGTACGCGGGTAGGTGAGCACTTTGTACCTCTCGTACAGGTTCTGCATTATGTCCAGCGTCTTTTGGGCGCTGAAGCCGTATTTTTTGTTGGCTTCGGCCTGCAGTGAGGTGATGTCGAAGGGCAGGGGGGACTTTTCCGTTTTCTGTTTCTTCTGCTTGTCGGCCGTGCGGACCGTGTCGCCGATGCGGCCGGACAGGGCGTCCGCCTTTTCCTGTGTGTCGAAGCGGCTGGGATACCGGGCCTGAAATCGGTTGCCCTGGTAGTCCAGCAGCACATTGACGGTGTAGAAGGGTTTGGGCTCGAATTGTACATGCTCCAGGTAACGTTGGCAGATGATGGCCAGGGTGGGGGTTTGTACGCGTCCGAGCGAAAGCGGGGTGCGTGAGTCGGTGGTGAGCGTCAGCGCGCGCGAGGCGTTCATGCCCACCAGCCAGTCAGCTTCGTTGCGGGCTTTGGCCGATGCGTACAACGGATCGTATTCCCGGCCGTCCTTGAGGTTGTGGAATCCTTCCAGGATGGCTTGGTCGGTCATGGACGAGATCCACAGCCGGCGGAAGGGTTTGTTGCAGCCGCAATGCTCGTAGATGTAGCGGAAAATCGCTTCGCCTTCGCGGCCGGCATCCGTGGCGCAGATGATCTCCTCGGCTTCGTCGAACAGACGCTTGATGACGGCGAGCTGCTTCTGCGCTCCCTCGTCACCGTTGGGCAGGTAGTCAAACCGCTCCGGAATGATGGGCAGATCCTCAATCCGCCATTTTTTATAGCCGTAATGGTCGGGGGTGGCCAGGGATATGAGGTGGCCGAAGGCCCAGGTGACTTGACATCCACGGCCTTCCAGATAGCCCTCCTTGCGCCCGGTGATGCGCAGTACTTTGGCGATGTCTTTGGCGACGGAGGGTTTTTCGGCAATGATGACTTTCATGGTGCGGTTGTTCGGGGGTAGGACAAAGGTACAAAAAATCGATGAGAATAACCGGCTTCGGGAGAAATAAAAAAACCTCCGAAGAAATTTCTTCGGAGGTGTAAGGTCGGCGTGAGGAACAATTACTTGTTCTTCTTGTAGCGCTGATAGAACTTGTCCACGCGTCCTGCGGTGTCCACCAGATTGGATTTGCCGGTGTAGTACGGGTGCGAGGAGCTGGAGATATCGAGTTTTACAACGGGATAGGTCTCGCCCTCGAATTCGATCGTGTCCTTCGTCGTTGCGGTCGAACGGGAGAGGAACATATCGCCGTTGGACATGTCCTTGAACACAACGGGACGATAATTCTCAGGATGAATGTCTTTTTTCATATCGGTGTTTGTTTAATTGTTTTTCCAAATCGGGTTGCAAAGGTAAAAAGAAATTCGCAACAAACAAAATATTCTTGTTTTTTGTTGGGGTGGATGGTACAATTTTTTAACTTTGTATGACAAAGGTTACTGAGACAACACCATGAGTAAAAGTTTCAAATACGCCCTGGGATACAGTTTGAGCGGTGGCGGGGTCAAAGGGCTGGCCCATGCGGGCGCGCTCAAGGCATTGGAGGAGTTCGGAGTCCGGCCGCAGGTGATTGCGGGTACGAGTGCCGGAGCGGTTGCGGCGGTCATGTATTCGGCCGGCATGACGCCGCAAGAGATTCTGAAGGTGTTCAAAAGCCGTGCATTCAATGATTTTGTCGCGCCCATTCTGCCCAAATCGGGTTTCTTGTCGCTCAGCAAGTTCCAAACGCTGTTGCGCAGCCTGATCCCTTATGCCAATCTGGAGGATCTGCCCATTCCGGTCAAGGTGCTGGCCTCTGATCTCGACCACGGTCGGAGTGTGGTGTTTGAAAGCGGTCCGCTGGCGGAGCGCGTGGCGGCGTCGGCTTCGGTGCCTATCGTATTCATGCCGACCAAAGTGGACGGAGTGAACTATGTCGATGGCGGGGTGTTCCGCAATTTTCCGGTCAAGGAGATACGCCGTGAGTGCAGCCGTGTGGTCGGCATCAATGTGAGTCCGTTGGTGCCGGACAAGTACAATTTCAATTTTTTGGGAATCGCCGACCGGGCGTACAACTTTATGTTTCGCGCCAATACGTTGGAGGATAGGAAGTTGTGCGATTTGCTGGTGGAGACGCCTTCGGCGCTGCAGTTCGGGACGTTCGATATGAGGAAGCTGGATGATTTGTTTCAGTTGGGGTATGCGGCGATGGCGGAACAGTTGGAGCGGGGAGGTGCCATCCTGAAAGAGGAATAACAAAAAAGCCTCAGATTTCTCTGAAGCTTTCTGCGGTATGGACGAGACTCGAACTCGCGTGCTCCGCCCGCAGTACCTTGTATGACCCCCTCCCGACCTCCCCTCAGGGGAGGCGCATCGGCCGCTCGTTCGAGTGTCTTCGGTTATGCGTGGAGGATAAACAAAAAAGCCTCAGATTTCTCTGAAGCTTTCTGCGGTATGGACGAGACTCGAACTCGCGACCTCCGCCGTGACAGGGCGGCATTCTAACCAACTGAACTACCACACCAGGTTGGTT
>JAGDAS010000158.1 GCA_017959385.1 Paludibacteraceae bacterium | reverse complement strand
GCAATCGACAGCTCGGGACGCATGACATGGATGGCGATGCTGGCGTTGGCCAACACCACATGCTTCTACGCCTCGCTGGCCTCGTTTTTCAGCACCTGCTCGAAAATCGCGGCCGCGCTCTCCTTGGTGGTGCCGCCGAACAAATCGGCCGGAGCCACCGTCTGGAATCCCATGTCGGTGGGCGAAAAGATCTTTTCAAGCGTTTTGGAGCACAGCTTGAAATCGCCGGTAAGCGAAATCTCATCGTAGCCGTCGAGGCTGTTGACGATGGCGTATTGCACGCCGAGTTTTTGGTAAATATGCTGGTACAAACGCATTTGCTCCAAATTGGCCACGCCCAGCACCTGGTACTTCGGACGCGACGGATTGACCAACGGACCCAGCAGGTTGAACACGGTCGGAATCTGCAGGGCCTTGCGGGTCGGCGCCACAAACTTCATGGCCTTGGCAAACAAGGGCGCATGCAGATAGGCCATGTTGCAGGCCTCGAGCGAGCGCAGCACCTGGTCACGTTCTTGGGCGAACTTCACCCCCTGGGCTTCGATGACGTTGCTGGCGCCGCTTACCGAACTGGCCGCATAGTTGCCGTGCTTGGCCACCTTGTAACCGGCCCCCGCCACCACAAAGCAAGCGCAGGTCGAGATGTTGAAGGTGTTCTTGCCGTCGCCGCCCGTACCCACAATGTCGAGTACGTCGTAGGGCTTGGTGTCGATAAACACTCCCGTTTCGAGAATGCCGTCGCGCAGGCCCAACAACTCGTCGATGGTAATGCTCCGCATCTGCCAAGCCATCATCAACGCGGCCAGCTGGGCCTCGCCGTACGACTCTTGTACAATGTTGAGCAAAATCGTCTTCGTCTGTTCGCGGGTCAGTTTCTCTTGATTGACCAACGCGTTTAAAATCGCTTTCATACTTGCCTTATTTATGATTCAACCAGTTGGAGATGATTACTTTGCCATCGGGCGTCAACACGCTCTCGGGGTGGAATTGGATGCCGTGGATGTCGTACTCGGCATGCTTGAGGCCCATAATAAAGCCCTCGTTGCTCGTCGCCGTCACCAGCAGCTCGGACGGGAATCCGTCCAGGTCGACCACCCACGAGTGGTAACGGCCGATGGAGATGGTCGAAGGCAGGCCCTCGTAGAGATAATCGTTGCCCAGAAGCCGGCAAGGCGTTTGCACGCCGTGATAGACTTCGGACAGGTTGGTCAGGCGGCCGCCGAAGGCCTCACCAATGGCCTGATGGCCCAGGCAGATGCCCAAAATCGGCTTTTTGCCGGCATAGCGGCCGATGACCTCGAGCAGTTGGCCGGCCTCCGACGGAATGCCCGGACCGGGCGAAAGGATGATTTTGTCGACACCGTCGAGCACCTTGTAATCGACTTGGTCGTTGCGCATCACCGTCACCGAGACACCCAGTTCCTTGACCAGGTGCGACAGGTTGTAGGTAAACGAGTCGTAATTGTCTATAATCGCTATTTTCATAATCAGTCGTTTTGTGGGTTACATGTTTTCCGCCATCAGAATGGCTTTTTTCAGGGCGCCCAGCTTGCTGTTGACCTCTTGGAGTTCGTATTCGTCGTCACTCTTGGCCACCACGCCCGAGCCGGCCTGGAACCACAACTCGCCGTTGCGGCTCACAAACGAACGGATGGTGATGGCCTGGTTGAGGCTGCCGTCAAAGCCGATGAAGCCGATGCAGCCGCCGTAGGCGCCGCGGTTGTGGGGCTCGTATTCGGTGATGAGCTGCATGGCGCGCACCTTGGGAGCGCCGCTGAGCGTACCGGCCGGGAAGGTGTCGATGAAGGTCTTGACCGGGTCGCTGCCGGCGTCCAGGGCACCGCTCACCCGGCTCACCAGATGGATGACGTGGCTGTAATACTGCATGTCCTTGTAGAAATCGACCCGCACGTTGTGGCAGTTGCGACTCAAGTCGTTGCGGGCCAAATCGACCAACATGACGTGTTCGGCGTTTTCCTTGGGGTCGTTGCGCAGGAACTGGGCGTTCTGTTCGTCCTGCTCCTTGTTGCCCGTGCGCTTGGTGGTGCCGGCAATGGGGTCGATGTAGGCGCGCCCGCCCTCAATGCGGCAGTGCGTTTCGGGCGACGAACCGAAGATGCGGAAGCCGCCGAAATCAAAGTAGAACAGGTAGGGACTGGGGTTGATGCTGCGCAGCGCGCGGTAGAGCTTGAAGTCGTCGCCTTCGTAGTGGTGCACAAAGCGGCGCGACACCACGATTTGGAACACGTCGCCGCGCAGGCAGTGTTGGATTCCCTTGCGGATGTTGGCCTTGTGCTCCTCGTCGGTCAGCGTACTGGTGGTCTCACCCACCGGATGGAAGTCATAGACGCGGACATTGGTCTTTTGGATGCGTTTTTCGGTTTCCTCCAAATGGTCGGATTCGCCGTCGGTCAGCAACTCAATGATTTTCATTGTGTTGTTGAAATGGTCGAAGACCACCACCGTTTTGTACAGGATGTACTGCAGGTCGGGG
>JAGDAS010000015.1 GCA_017959385.1 Paludibacteraceae bacterium | reverse complement strand
GTGTACACCGTGCGCCAACTCGTGCAGGCCATGGATGCCGAGGACATGCATTACCCCCTGCATCTGGGCGTGACCGAGGCGGGTGCCGGCGAAGACGGCCGCATCAAGTCGGCCGTGGGCATCGGCACCCTGCTCGCCGAAGGCTTGGGCGACACCATCCGTGTGTCGCTGAGCGAGGCGCCCGAGGCCGAGATTCCCGTGGCCAAGCGCAGTGTCGAACTGGCCGGACGCTATCCCGCCGAGGCCGGTCCGCTCCATTATTCCCGCCGCCATCCTGATGCCGGACAACCCGTTGTGGTAACCTCCGCCGCAGAAATACCCGACGGATGGACGATGGTGGAGGCGGAGCAGACGATCCCCGATTCCCCCCAGCCGCTGGTGGTCCATTGGCGCTACTCGGGGGGCGATTTGGCCGATTTTATCCTCGAAGCCTCCGTTGCCCTCGGCCGTTGGCTGCTCGACGGCATCGCCGACGGCCTGTGGATCGAAGCCCCCAACCTCGACCCCGCGGCGGTTGAGCGCTACAGCTACGATCTCTTGCAGGCTACCCGTGCCCGCATGAGCAAAACCGAGTACATCTCCTGTCCCACTTGCGGGCGCACCCTTTTCGACATGCCTGCCACCCTGGCGCGCATCAAGGAGGCGACCGCCCACCTCTCACATCTCAAGATCGGGGTCATGGGCTGCGTGGTCAACGGGCCCGGCGAGATGGCCGACGCCGACTACGGCTATGTGGGTGCCGGACGTGGCAGCGTCAGTCTCTACAAAGGCCAAATCTGCATCGAAAAGAACATTCCCGAAGCAGAGGCTGTCAATCGTCTTGTCGCACTCATCAAAGACAGCGGCGATTGGGTGGAGCCTGGCTGCTAATTCCTTCTCAATAATGGAAATCGCTGCCGCCTACAAACTCGCGGATGAGTGAGTTGAGCGGGATGGCTTGGTCGGGAATGGGTTTGAAGTACTGTAGCAACCGCAGCAGGCGGGAGGCCTCCGGAAAGGCGTCGGAATCCTGCGGTACTTCACTCAGGGCCATTTCGGCCTGCGACTTGATGGCAAAGGTCTCGGTAATGAGCGCCGAATTGAATACCGCATCGGCATTTTCCTGGAAGGGAAATATCCACTTCTCTTCGCCACGGCGTACACTCGGCCAGCGTAGAATGGTGTTCTCGGCCGTATATGCCCGGTACTTCATGTCGCGGATGATGCGACGCAGCAACCGGGTGTCGGTGGTGGGGATACGGTTGTGGTTGTTGATGGTGAGCGTAGTCAGCGCCGAGGCATAGATGAGGAATTTATTCTCGGCCGGGATGGCGGACGAGAGCTCCGGATTGAGTCCGTGTATGCCTTCGATAACCAGCACTTCACTCGGTTTCAACGAGAATTTCGGGCGGTTGTACTCCCGCTTGCCGGTTTCGAAGTTATAGGTGGGCGGTGCAATCTCCTTGCCGGCAATCAGTTCGGACAGCTGCTGGTGAAACAGCTCCAGATCGAGTGCATAGAGCGATTCGAAGTCGTGTTTGCCATTCTCGTCGAGGGGCGTCTGGTCGCGCTCCACAAAGTAGTCATCGAGCGACAGAACGCGCGGAATGATGCCCGAGGCACCCAACTGGATGCTCAACCGCTTGCTGAAGGTTGTTTTGCCCGACGAAGACGGGCCGGCGATGAAGATGGCGCGTACGGTCCTGCGGTTGACGATCTCCTCGGCGATTTGGGCGATTTTCTTCTCATGAAGTGCTTCGGTCACCTTTACCAAAAGCGACAGATGGCGTTGGTCAATCTTGTCAATGTCCGACACATGGTGTATGCCCAGAATGTGGCTCCAACGCAGATGCTCCTGGAACGTGGCGTAGAGTTTGGGTGCCGGTACGGCTTCGGGCAGCCGGGTCGGATCCTGAACGCTGGGAATGAGCAGCAGGAATTCCTCCATGTATCGTTGCAGCCCGTACAGACGCAGGTAACCGGTTGAGGGTGCCAGCGCCCCCTGATAGAAGTCGGGCAGCCCGTCCAGGTCATAATAGTCGGTATAATAGGTCTTTTGGTTGCGGAGCAGCTCGGCGGTGTCTTCATCGCCCCTTTCGGCAAATGCGCGGATCACCTCCTGGCGGGGTTCGGAATGTGCAACATAGGGCAGATCGGCTTCAATGAGTTCGTCCATGTGCATTCGGAGCGCGTCGAGTTCCGCATCCGACAGGGTTTTGTCGCCGTTTTTAATGGACATTAGGAAGCCGTTGGAGATGGCATGCTCCACCTGCAGTGTATATTGTGGGAAAATGTCGTGCAACGCTTTGTATATCAGCATGGTCATACTGCGTAGATAGACGCGTTGGCCGCCGGGCGAGGTGACATCAAGGAACTCAACTGTCCGGTTGCGGTGCAGCGGTGTGTCGAGCTGGGTAAGCCGGTTGTTGACAAAGGCGGCGATGATGTCGCTTTTCAACTCAATGCGCAGCAGCAATGCCAGTTCGCGCAGTGTGATGCCGACGGGGGCCTCGATGCGTTTGTCGTTGTTCCGGCAGATGATTTCGATTCGGTTGTTCAACATAGTAGTATGGTTTTAAGGACAACTCCTTCGGTTATTTTCCGAAAGGGAATATGTAAAAATACAAAAAATAATTGTAAATTTGTGTTGGAAGCGCAAAAATTCAAGTACCGTTTCCGCAAATGACCTATTGATGAACGGATCGCTGTTGGGATTTCTGACTTTCGGCGGTGCCCTGGCCTTGTCGGTCTATGGCATCAAGCTGCAGAGCGAGGGTTTGCAGAAACTCTCGTCGGGCTGGGTGCGCCGGGTGCTATCGGCGATGACGCGCAACCGTCTGATGGGCGTGCTGACCGGCCTGCTCACGGCCCTGCTGGTGCAGTCGTCGGCGGCCACTACGCTGATGGTGGTCGGCTTTGTCAATGCCGAGATCCTCTCGTTGCTGCAGGCGGTCACCGTCATCATGGGAGTTAATATAGGTGCCTCGTTGACGGGTTGGCTGGTGGCCTGGTTGGGATTTGACTGGGGCGTCGGGTTGCTTTCGCTGCCGCTGGTGGCCTGCTCGGTTCCTTTCCTCTTCTCGTCCAACAGCCACCGGCGCTCCATCGGTGATGTACTGCTGGGCTTGTCGCTGCTGCTGATCGGGGTGTTCCTGCTGCGCGGCAGTATGCCCCAGGCGGTTTCCCATTTCGATATCTACAGTTTCTGGGCAGGATTCTGCCATGCGGGCTTTGGCTCGGTGCTGCTGTTCGCACTATTGGGGGTGCTGCTGGTGCTCTTCACCCAGTCGTCGCAGGCTTCGCTGATTGTCGTCCTGCTGGTGGCCGGAGCCGGCTGGATCCCGGTCAAGATGGCGCTCGCTTTGGTGGTCGGAGTCAATCTGGGTGCCGCGCTGCCACCTTTCATCGCCTCGCTTCCCGCCAATGTGTCGGCCCGTCGCGCCGCGCTGATCCACCTACTGTTCAATGCGTTCGGAACGGTTTGGATGTTGTTGTTGCTCAGTCCCTTCACCCGTTGGGTGGCCCGTATGGTGGCTGCCACCGGCGTGGGGGATCCCATACGTTTCTACCAGTTGCTCAGTGAGGTGGATTTGGCCACCCTGACGCTGATCAGCTCGCCGCATGCCGTGCTTACACCGGCTCAGTTGGAACTGCAGTATGCCTTCGAAGGGTGTAGAATGGCCACGGTTTACGGAATTGCGCTCTTCCATACGCTGTTCAATCTGACCAATACGGTGTTGCTGGCCTGGTTCGACAAGTACCTGGTACAGTTCTCGGCCCGTATGCTTCCGCAAAATGAGGGAGGTGAGCTTTTCCGGCTGGCCTATCTGGAACCCGGTGCCGTATCAACGGCCGAAATCGCCCTGTTACAGGCCGATCAGGAAATTCTGGTCTATGCCAAACGCTGCGCCCGTATGTACGGTATCGTCCGCGGGCTCTATACAACCACCGATGAAACCGACTTTTTGGAAGGCTACAGCCGGGTGGAGAAATATGAGGAGATCAGCGACCGTATGGAGGTGGAGCTGGCCAATTACCTCACCCGCAGCTCCGACACACGTCTGAGCGACGGTGCCAAACACGATATTCTGGCCATGCTGCAGGCGGTTTCCGCGTTGGAGCGTGTGGCCGACGGATGTCATGCCCTGGCCAAGTCGTTCAACCGCAGGCGCCTGGAGGCGGTGCCCTATATCATTGAAATGGATCAGCATGTCGATGAGGTTCTGACGCATTTGGAGCAGCGTTTCGACACCTTGTTGCAGTTGCTTCGTGTTACCGGACTGGATGAAAAATACCGTCTGGTGGAGCAGGCGAACCGGCAGGCGGAGGAGCTGGCGGCGCTGCAGGAGTCGCTGCGTATGCAGAACGCCGCCGATGTCAACGACCGTAAGTATCCCTATCAGGTGAGCATTACCTATCTGTCCATTCTGGACAATTGCGCACTGATTTCCGCCTCCCTTTCCGAAGTGGTGGAGCAGTATCGCCGTACGCGCAAGGGAGCGGCCTGAATCCCTTTTACGGAACCGGGTCGTACCCGCTGCCGCCCCACGGGTGGCATCTTGCCAATCGTTTCAGTCCCAGCCATGTGCCTTTGAAAGGGCCGTATTTACGTACGGCTTCCACCATGTATTGTGAGCAGGTGGGGGTGTAGCGGCACGACGGAGGCGTAAAGGGCGATATGCACTTGCGGTAGAAATGCACGGGCAGCAAGACCAGGAAAATCAGGACACGACGCAGGAGATTCATTTTCCTAGCAGGTAGTGACGGGTCAGACCGATGCCGACGTAGGCCAGCATACATATCAGCAGGCCGGTGCCGGAGTAGGGATGCCACCTGGCCACCACCTCACTGATGACCAGTGTGCCGATGGCGAAGGCGTAAGGCCAGCGTTTGCCCTCTTTGAAGGAGAACATGGGTACCTCGCAGACCAGCAGCCAGCAGAGTGCCGGCACCACAAGGAGTGCGGTCGCGGTCAGCAGCCACAGGTGGTCAGCCAGCAGATGGTTCATGGTCAGACTGGTGGACAGACCGATGATGAGCAGTGCATTGGCCGGCGTGGGTAACCCTAGGAATCCGTGCGTCTGGCGCTCGTCCAGATTGAATTTGGCTAGACGGAAGGCGGAGAATGCCGCTATCAGAAAGGCGGTGTAAGGCAGCAGTTCCACCAGGCTGAGTGTGTGCGGGTCGATGTGATGGAACAGATTGTTTTTCAGCATAAAGAACAGCATGGTGGCCGGTGCCAGACCGAAGGAAACTACGTCGGCCAGTGAATCCAGTTCCTTGCCGATGGGAGAGCTTACACCCAGTTTCCTTGCGGTGAAACCGTCGAAAAAGTCGAATACGGCCGCCAGAAGGATGAATAGGGCCGCTTGGTCAAGGCCGCCTTCGAAGGCGTTCTTTACAGCCACGCAACCGCAGAGCAGGTTGCAGAGTGTGATGGCATTGGGAATGTTTTTACGGATGGTATGCATGATGTTCGGATTATTCAGGTAGATAATGTTCCGGATCGGGTGCCGGAGCGAGTTCGATGCGTCCCTCGCCGTCGAGCAGGTAATAACAAGGCAACGCCCGCACACCGAAAGCGGCGGTGATGTCCGGATTGTGCTGGGTGCACAGGTAGCCCACGTCGTCCGACGGCGGCATCCGGGGAATCTCCGGCTCCTGGGCGAAAACGACGATGAAACGGCACTTATGCTCCCATTTTTTGGCCAATTGGGCTACATAGGACAGGTCGGATTGTGACTCGAAAATGCGCCGGTTGGCGAATACCAGATAGGTGGGGCGTCCGTAGGGGTCGGCGGCCGGAATGCTGTCGCCCTGAAGATCCACCCATCCGCTGCCTACGGAGCTGCCCGCCGTGCCGGCGGTCAATTGCCGGCGGAGTTCTTCCGCCATCGGTATGAGACGGGGGGTTGTGACACTGTCCAGCCAGCTGACCGGCAGTTTGCGCCGGATGACGCGGTTGGTCTGTACCAGTTCGTAGAGTGGCTGGTTCCCGCGCAGCACTTCCGCACGGTCAAAAACCTCGAAGACCAGGTCGAAGGCTTCCCACCAGGCCGGATTGGCGTAATCTACAGAGTCGTGCATAAAATAGGTTTCAATGGCCAGTTGCGGCGATGCCTTGACGTAGAGGTTGACGAGCATGGCATAGTTGTAGCGCTTGTAACGGTAAAAGAAATCCTCCTTTTCCGAAGGGAATTGCCGTTCCAATGCAGTCAGCCCCCGCTCAATCAGCTCCGGTGTGATATTGGGTTCAAACAACAGTTCGCTCCATACGGAGTCGCAGACCTCGTCGAAGGCCTCCAGCCGGACGTTCAGATCGT
>JAGDAS010000157.1 GCA_017959385.1 Paludibacteraceae bacterium | reverse complement strand
TCCCCGCGGAATAAGCCGACACGCGCCTTGCCCTACCCGCCCAGCACCTGCCAAAACACCTATTCCACCAACGGATTTGGCAGGGCATGTTTTATCTGGTGGCGATGGTTTCGTCGTCGGCGCTCGACGAGGGGCTGATGGCGGAGTTGCTGATTGTGGGCGGTCTGATGATTACCGGCAGCGGCCTGGGCTTGCTCAACATCAAGGACTGCAAAACGCTCAATCTCCTCCCCTCGCTGCTGGTTCCCATTGTCTGGTATTTGTTGGTGGGATTGGTTTGATTATTGTCCGTACCGAAAATTTCGGGAAAAATGCAATATTCGGCCAAAAAGATTTCGGGGAAAATGCAATATTCGCCAAAAAAGATTTCGGGGAACGAACATTTTTTGTAATTTTGCAATATACATCAAGGCATATGGGCAGAACTTTCAACCGAAAAACATACCAACAATTGTTGGAGTGGAAACGACTGCAAAACGGACGCACAGCCATCTTGGTGGAAGGTGCGCGGCGCGTGGGCAAATCGACCATCGTGGAGTCGTTCGCAAAACGAGAGTACGAATCCTATATCTTGATCGACTTCAATGAAGTGGATCGAGAGGTTATGGATTTGTGGAACAACTTGACGGACCTCGACATGCTGTTCCTGAGACTGCAACAATACTACGATGTTCAGCTTCACACCCGCAAGTCTGCAATAATCTTTGATGAAGTACAGAATTGTCCAAGGGCACGACAAGCCATCAAATATCTGGTAAAAGACGGCAGATACGATTACATTGAGACAGGGTCACTCATCAGCCTGAAAAAGAACACGCAGAACATCACCATACCCAGCGAAGAAAGCCGAATCACCATGTTTCCGATGGACTACGAGGAATTTCGATGGGCACTTGGAGATATCGCCACCATCCCTTTGCAGAAACAGCAGTATGACGCCCGAATGTCAATAGGTGACGGAGTCACCCGAAAACAAATGCGGGATTTTCGTTTGTACATGCTTGTGGGCGGCATGCCGCAAGCCGTCAACACGTATCTCGAAACAAACAACCTCCGGCTCGTGGATCAAGCAAAACGCGAAATCATCCAGTTGTATTTGGATGATTTCCAAAAAATAGACCCAACCGGCAATGCGGAACGCCTGTTCAAGAATATCCCCGCACAATTGAGCAAAAACGACTCCAGGTACCATGCATCGGCAGTTATAGGTCGAAGTACGGAGATGAAAACGGCCGAACTGTTGCAAGGCCTGGAGCAAAGCAAGACAACCTTGTTCTGCCATCATTGCACAGACCCCAACGTAGGGATGTCTCTCAATAAAGATCCAGACAAATACAAAATGTTTTTGGCAGACACAGGATTGTTTGTCACGCTCTGTTTTTGGGACAAAGCATATACGGAAAATATAATATACGACAAATTGCTCAGCGACAAATTGGCCGCGAATCTTGGATACGTGTATGAAAATCTGATTGCCCAGATGCTGGCTGCCGCTGGCAATCAACTGTTCTATTACACTTTTCCGAAAGACGACAAGCACAATTACGAGATCGACTTTCTGCTGTCTCGTGGCAACAAAATCTGTCCGATTGAGGTGAAGTCTTCAGGTTACAAAACACACAAATCGCTTGACGAGTTCTGCAAAAAGTATTCCAACCGTATTGGAGAACGTTATTTGGTCTACACCAAAGACCTGCGCAAAGACGGGGATACAACGCTCGTACCGGTCTACATGACAAGCAGGTTGTAGGCCCGCCATTCACGGCGTCTGAAAACGGTATTTGCTGGTGGGGTTGGCTTAATCGACAAAATTACCCAAGAATGCCGTTCTTATTCGACAAAATTGCTTTTCTTTGACCCGTTTGGCCGATTTTCATTCACCCATTTGGCCGAAATGCCCCCAACACCTCCCAGAACTCCTCGGGCAGCCAAACGTTTTCGAGGCCGACGGCCCCAGCGAACATCGGGGCGATTTCGTCGGGCGTGTAGCCCGCAATGCCGCACCCCACAGGCGTGACCAGAAAGGTAAGTTCGGGATGCGCCTTGGCAAACGCGGTGAAACGCTCCACCGCCTGCCGGGTGCTCTCCATCCCTTCCATGGTGGGCAGGGCGTAGCTTTGCCCCTGCAAGCCCTCGCCGACGCCCCACACGGCACCGAAATAGTCGACGGCAAAGCTGGCGGCGCCACCGCCGTGACAGCCGTGGATGTTGCTGCCAAAGACGAATATCTGACCAGGGGCCAGGCTGGTGATTTTGGCCGGGGTTGTACGATTGTTGTTCATAGGACATTGAATTTTATGTAGGGTTGTCCATTACAACTTGAACCGTATCGGCAAGCTGTAACGCACGCGAACGGGACGGTTGCCAATGCCACCGGGATATTCAGGCACCTGGTCAACAACGAGATACACGTCCGAATCGGAATCGGCCATGCCGGCAGCATTCCCATTCGGCTGCGACGGCCCCTGCTGCGCCCACAGCGGGCAGGACAACAGTTCGTATTATTCGGGCAAGGCCAGCTCAATGCGGTAGCCGTGCTTGCCGTCGTAGGCCGACTGCGCGGAGAGCGTATCGTTGGCAATGGTGAAGACACTGTCGGGAACGTGGACCGAACGGGTCAGGTAATCGCTTACCACCCGGTTGCGGCGCTCCATGGTGCGCTGCAGGCGGCTCAGCGTAGGCTGCAGGTAGAGCAGCTCGACATTGTCCATGTACTTCTTCTTGGGCTGGATCCCCTCCTCACGGAGCTTCTGCTCAACAAAAGCCTTCACCTCCTTCGACTTGACATCGATGCGGAAGATCTCCGACTTGTCCATGAACATCAGGTCCTCGCGGTCGACCTCCGGATGGCGGCTCATGTAAAAGTCGAACTGCAGCGTACCCGTCAGGAAATCGGTCTTGAAATCCTTGAAGTCGAGCTGCTGGCGCAGCGTAAAACGCAGTTGCGGATTCTGCTTCCAGAGCGCGGCCAACTGGTCGAGCGAAGTGAACTGGGCAGCCTGCAGCTCGGGCGTACGGGCATCGATCTCGATGAAGTCGCCCAAGCCCTGCGTCTTGGCCGAATGGCGGGCCAAAGCGGCTACCGGCGAAAGCATGGCCTGTCCGAGCACATTGAACACCGCCTTGACCAACAAGCGTTTGTACGAAAAACGGGGCGATTGGATATCCCCCTTCACCGGCAGTTTCATGCTGGCGCAGTTCTTGGAGTCGGTAATCAGGTAAAGCGCCGTCTTGAGCGGAATCTTATATTCCGGCCGGCGCGATTTGTCCTTCGGTCCCACCTCGGGTTGGAACAGCAACAGTTCGTTGGTTCCCTGCAGTTTGCCACCGGCGATGGTATTCTCACTGGCAATGGAGATACTTCCCTGCACAAGCGGATATCCGGTATAAACCAAAGTGTATGGAGAAAAGTCACTCAGTGGCAGGTGTGTAAGACTCAACTTGAGGTATTGGTCAAGCATGCTATCGAGCCGGCCGCGCCAACGCGCCTCCAACTTGCCCCGGTCGTTGACCAAGGCGTGCATCAGCACGGAGTTCTCCTCTTGGGTGTCAAACTCATGACTCTGCAGCACCAGGTCCGTTACCGTAAGTTGAAAAGGCGGATCCATGGTCTCGTCACGGTATTCGGCCTGGATTCTGCAAATTTGCAGATCATCCACGATCAGATGCCAGGGAGCGGAGAGCGTATCTTCGGGAGCTTCCACATCCACCTCCATCACATCATCCTCCTCATATTCCGCCAACGAATCCGGATCAGCCGGCTCCATGCCTTCGAGCAGACGCGAAAAATTGGTCGTAGAATCCGGATATACCACATAACGGGTACTCACATCCGACACCGCCACCCGTTGGAAGTGCAGGTGATGCCGCTCCAGGTCCAAACCGGCCATGCGGATATGGATGCTGTCGAACCGCATGAGTTCCTGTCGGTCGGCATCACCGGCATAGACATGGTCCAGTTCGATATTGCCGGCCATCGTCACCTTGGCCAGATGCTCCAAATTACCCAATAGATGAAGTTCGGTCGAAAGAGCACCCGACAAGGAATCCAGCTGCACATACTGCCGTACATAGGGCAGCGCATATACCAACGGAAGTTGGTTGACCAGAATGGCGAAATCAAAATCATGCGAATCATCGTCATAGCCGACCTCCGTCTTGAAACTGCCGCCTTCGGCAAATTGGAAATCGAGGCCCAACACCGCATTGAGATCCGTCAGATCAATCACCGGAATACGGAGCGAAATATCGTTAAGATCCACGCGCGACTCCACGGCCAGATCCTCGTAATGGATGTGGCTGCGGTATAAATGAATCCGGCGCAGCACCAACGGAAGCGAGCCGCCGGTGGTATCCTGCCCGGCAGGTTCCGCCTCATCCTCCTCATCGGATTGGAAACGCTCCACAATATCACTGAAATTAAAGCGCTCGCCCTGTTGCTTGACCGTCACATATAGGTGATCCACCAGAATGGAGTCGGTCTCGATACGGCCCAACGGCAGTGCCGTCATGCGTAGATCGGCATACAGACGCCCCAGATACAGAAAGCGTCCGCTGTCGCCGGCAGCCGGCTGCACATGCAGATCGCGTACGTCCACCTCACCGGAGAAAAGATTGATCCGCACCGTCTCCACATGCAGTTCGCGGCCGATCAGCGTACCGGCGTAATGATTGACCGCCCACTTGGCCATGGGCGAAATGGAAAAGACGACCAGCGCCAGGAAAGCGACCAGTCCCAACAGCACTTTCAGATAGGTTTTCATTTCTTCTTGGGCAGTTTGATTACCTGACCGATGCTCAGCACATTCAGATCCTTGGGTTGGTTCACCCCGCGGATAGCCTCAACCGTAACTCCGAAGCGTTTGGCGATGGTCCACAGATTGTCGCCCGACTTGACTTTGTACACCTCTCCGGAAGGAACGGCGGCATGATCGACCGCAGCGGGACGTGCGGTCGATGCGGACGAAGCGCCGCCCGGTGAAACCCGCAGCCGCTGACCGACACTCAGATTGTCGGTCCGCAGGTGGTTCCAATCGCGCAGGTTCTTGACCGAAACCCGGTACCTTTTGGCGATGACACTCAGGTTCTCGCCCGAACGCACCTTGTGATACTGCACCCCTCCCTGCGTATAGGAAGTGGCGGATTGCTTGATATCAACCTCCACCCGCTGGGCGATCACTTCCTTGTTGTAGGCCACAATGGAATCCTTG
>JAGDAS010000156.1 GCA_017959385.1 Paludibacteraceae bacterium | reverse complement strand
TCGGGCGAAACGAACGGGTACACGCTCGTATGGCAGGACACCTTCGACGGTGATGCGGTGGACGAAACCGCGTGGAACATCGAAGTGGTGTCCAATCCGGCCAACAACGAGTTGCAGTATTACACGCGCAACAATGTAACGATCGAGACGGATCCTGCATCCGGACGCCGCTGCATGGTACTGACCGCCCGTAAGGAGACCTATGGCGGACGCACCTGCACTTCGGGCCGTGTCAACTCCAAACAGAAGAAATACTTCAAGTACGGCAAGGTAGAGGCCATGGTCAAACTGCCTAAAACCTACAAGGGGTTGTGGCCTGCCTTTTGGATGATGGGCAACGATTTCAATACTGCCGGATGGCCGGCCTGTGGCGAGCTCGACATCTTCGAGATGGGACATTCCGGCGGATTCGGCTCGGTGGCCAAATCGGAATCCTATCTCAACGGTGCCACGCACTGCGCTCCCAAGGGGAAATGGGATCAAGACAACTGCCAGTACCACAATGCCACTTGGAGCTATTCACTGCAGGATGATTTCCACTTGTTTACCTGCATTTGGGATCAGAACAGCATCAACTGTTACATTGATTTGGACAAATATCCCGGTGGATCCTCGTATTTCACGCTCAACATATCGCAGGCCGGGCATGAGATTCACAACGACCTGTCGTGTTGGGATGTCTATTGCTATTTCCACAAAGAATTCTTCATCCTCTTCAATCTGGCTGTAGGTGGAGATTTCCCCGGAATCAAGAATATCAGCGGCATCACGGCGCTGAACGAGGCGAACAACTATCAGGCCAAGATGATGATTGATTACGTCCGGGTATATCAAAAATAAGCGGCTGACCATCAATATAGAGGAGCGGAATTCAACGGTTCCGCTCCTTTTTTTGTCCCTTTCGGCCGGATTTGGCTGCAAAATCAAGCAAGTTCCAAGATTTTTCGTATCTTTGTCCCGTATTAAACCGCTGCCGGTGGCTCGCGGTCTAAAATCAACCTGACAGTAACCAATAATTTGAACGTAATGAAAAAATCGCTTGCCGTTTTGTGTGCGCTTCTGCCGTTGGCCGTTTTCGGCAAAGGGGAGTATGAATTGGTCTGGGAAGACGACTTCAACGATCCCGTTGTCAATCCCTCTTTTTGGAATCTGGAGAACAATGCGCGTGGCGGTGGTAACGCCGAAATGCAGTATTACTCGCCCAACAACGTGACGATTGAGCAGCACCCCTCCGGTGTCAACTGCCTGGTGATTAACGCCAAAAAGGAGAACTACAAGAACCGTCCGGCTACTTCGGGCCGTATCAACTCGCAGGACAAAGTGGCCTTCAAATACGGCAAGTTGGTGACACGCATCCAGTTCCCTCACACCGCCGACGGTTTGTGGCCGGCCTTCTGGATGCTGGGCAACAACCTGGCCAAGGACTTGGGCAACGACGACAGCGTTGACCGTCAGAAACGCAAGAACAAAAAGAACGGTTGGGTGATCTGGCCCAAGTGCGGCGAAATCGACATTGTGGAGATGGGTCACGCGGACGGTATCAAGAACGGCACCCAGGACCGTTACTTCAACGGTGCCTGCCACTGGGGTGAGGATTTCAACAACGGTGCCTATCCCAATTACGGAGCGCACCAGGCCAATCCTTACTCGCTGCAGGACGATTTCCACACCATTACGGTATATTGGACGCCCGACTCCATTACCATGTACTTGGATCAGGACGTTTATCCCGATGTAAAGCCTTACTTCTCTCTGCCCATTGCCGGCAAAGGTGAGAAGAACGCTCCGAGCCGCTACTTCCATCATCCGTTCTATATTGTATCCAACCTGGCGGTGGGTGGTTATTTTACCGGCCTTCCCGCTCCGGAAAAGTATGCTCCGGTCATTACCGACGAATGGGAGAACTTCAAGCACATCACCGAAACAGCACTGCCGGCCGATGGTACGCCGGTCAAGATGTACATTGACTACATCAAGTTGTATCAGCGTGGTGACAAGGGTGAGCAACTGATTCTCAAGCAATGAGAAACCAATAGAGACGTAATTCAACGAAAGCGTTGCCGGCCCGGCCGGCAACGCCTTTCGTGTGTAAATAGGGAATATCAAATTAAAATTCAATACAATGGCTAACGACAAGTTATCGATTAAAGAAAAAATCGGATACAGTTTGGGTGATACCGCCTCGCACTTTGTGTGGGATCTGGTGGGTTTCTGGTTGTTGATTTTCTATACCGACGTGTATGGAATCTCGCCTGCCGTGGCAGGTTGGATCATGTTTGCCGGCAGTATTTGGGATGCCGTGGTGGATCCTATTGTGGGTATCATTTCCGACCGGACCAACACCCGTTGGGGCAAGTTCCGTCCCTACCTGCTGTTCGGTGCCATTCCCTACGCCATTTTGGCGGTGTTGGCTTTCACCACGCCCCCCTTCTCGCCGACGGGCATTATCGTGTATGCCGCATTCACCTGCCTGTTGTTGCGTACGGCCTATGCCTTCGTCAATCTGCCGTATTCGTCAATGAGTGCCGTGATGACGGCCGACAGCGCCGAGCGTGCCAGTTTGAACACTTACCGCTTCATCGCCGCCTACCTCGGTCAGTTCGTGGTTACGGGCCTGGCGCTTTACTTCGTCAACTATTTCGGGAACGCCGGCAATGAGGAAATCTCTTCGCAGGGCTTTATGAAGATGATCACGACCGATACGGCCAACGCAGCCGGCGGCTATCAGGCAACGGTGGCGGTATTCGCCGTATTGAGCTTGGTGTTCTTCCTGATCACTTTCCTGACCACCCGCGAGCGTATTCCCGCTCCCAAGAAGCAGGACACTTCGATTGCCAAGGACTTCAAGTACTTGTTCAAGAACAATCCCTGGATTGTGCTGACTTGCGTGGGTGTGGTTTCGTTCATCATGTTCGCCATGCAGAACGCCGCCATCGCCTATTACTTCAAATACTACATCCAGGATGCCACCAACGTTCAGTTGTTCAACGTCTTGGGTACGGTGGCTCTGATCGTGGCACTGCCGCTCTCCAAACCTCTGGCCAAGCGTTTCGGCAACAAGTACGTCTATATGGGCAGCTCGGTGCTGTCCGGCATCTTCTTCGCTTTGATTTATGCTGCCGGCGACAATCTGGTGCTCGTCTATGTGTTCAACATTCTGGCCAAGATGGCCTATGCGCCCGCAGTTCCCCTGTTGTGGACCATGATTGCCGATGCTGCCGATTACGGTGAATGGAAACTCAACCGCCGTACCACCGGTTTGTGTTTCTCTGCCGCGGTGTTCTCCCAGAAAGTGGGTTGGGCCATCGGTGCGGCCTTCGCCGGCTGGATCCTGACCTGGTCGAATTATGTGCCCGATGCCGCCGAGCAATCCGAAAGCGCCATTTTGGGTATCCGTCTGCTCGTTTCTGTGATTCCCGGCGTGCTTTATGCCTCCTGTGCGTTGGTAATGGCCTTCTATGGCCTGACGCCTTCCATGGAGAAGCAGATGAAAGCCGATCTGGAGGCGCGCCGTGCGGAAGAGGATGCCGTAAAGGCTTGATGGAAGGACATTTTTGGAAAAGAAATCAATCAGAATATAAATATGGGACTGTCAGTAGGAAAAAACACGCTCTCGTCGGAGCAGAAGCAGGTCAAGGGTGGATTTGTCACCTTTGATGGCGAAAAGTATTATCAGATTGTCAACTACGACGGCATGCAGCCGTTCTTTATCAGCCTGGCCAGCGAGTCGGACTTGTGGATGTACCTTTCGAGTACCGGTGCGCTCACGGCCGGCCGACAAAGCCCTGATTTCGCCCTGTTCCCGTACTATACCGATGACAAGATCACGGAGTCGTACGAATGGACGGGCAGCAAGACCATCCTGCATGTGAAGAAGGGCGGAAACACGTTCCTGTGGGAGCCGTTCTCGGACCGCAACAAGGGGGTGTACAATGTGGAACGCCGCATTGCCAAAAGCACCGTCGGCAACAAGATCCGCTTCATGGAGGAGAACAAGGATCTGGGTCTTACATTCCAATATACCTGGGAGAATGCCGACAAGTTCGGCTGGATCCGCAAAGCGGAGATTACCGCACAGGAGGAGGTGGAGGTGGAGTTGGTCGATGGTTTGCAGAACCTGCTTCCGGCCGGCACCAACCGTCTGACGCAGAACACCTATTCCACTTTGGTGGATGCCTATAAGAAAACCGAACTCGTCAAGGAGGCCTCGCTCGTACTGCTGCGCATGGAGTCCATCATGGTGGACCGGGCCGAGCCGAGCGAGTCGCTGCGGGTCAATACTGTGTGGACCTGCGGCCTGCCCGGAGCGGAGCTGCTTGTTTCTTCGCGTCAGCTGGATGCTTTCCGGGCCGGTGCTCCGATTCAGGAGGAGACGGAGGCCAAGGGCGTGCGTGGTGCCATTTTCGCCCATGCCACGCTGAAACTGGCCAAAGGACAGAGCCAAACCTGGTACTTTGTAGCCGAGGTGGCACAGGATGCCGCCCAGGTGTTTGACCTGATCGATTACCTGCAGCATACGTCCGACATCGCCGCCCAACTGGAGGCGGGTGTCGCCGCCGGTACCAAGACGCTGCTCTCGATTGTAGGCGAAGTGGACGGTATCCAGGAAACCGCTGATGACCACGGCATGGCCCGTCATTTTGCGAATGCTCTGTTCAACACCATGCGTGGTGGTTTCTATTGCGACAATTACACCATTTTCGGTGCGGCTTTCGCCAAACACGTGGGTATTTTCAATACCGCGTTAGCCAAGGAGCACGAGGCCTTCCTTCGGGCGCTTCCCGAGCGGATTTCCTACAGCGACCTGGAGGCCGGGGTGCTGAAGCAGAACGACCAGCAATTGTACCGTCTGTTTCAGGAGTACCTGCCACTCACCTTCAGCCGCCGTCACGGTGACCCCTCGCGTCCGTGGAACTTGTTCAACATCAAGGTGAACGATGCCGATGGCAACAAGCTCATCTCTTACCAGGGCAACTGGCGCGACATTGTCCAGAACTGGGAGGCTCTGTCGCTCTCCTATCCGGCCTACATCAACGGCATTATCTCCAAGTTCCTCAATGCCACCACGGTAGAGGGTTACAATCCCTACAAGGTGACCAGTGAGGGGATTGATTGGGAGGTGATAGTTCCCGAGGATCCCTGGTCCAACATCGGTTACTGGGGGGACCACCAGATGATCTATCTGCTCAAACTGCTCGAACTTTCGCGCAAGTACTATCCCCAGGCGCTGCAGTCGTACCTGAACAACCAAATGTACGCCTATGCCAATGTGCCCTACCGTTTCCGCACGTATCGTGAAATCGTGGCCAATCCTAAGGATTCCATCTTCTTTGACGACGATCTGCACAAACATATTTTCGAAATCCTGCCCAAGTACGGTGCCGACGCCCGTCTGGTGCTGGGCAAGTCCGGTCAGCCGGTGCTGGCCACCTTTACGGAAAAACTGCTCGTGACCTTGTTGGCCAAAATGGCCAACCTGGTGCCGGAGGGCGGTATCTGGATGAATACGCTGCGTCCGGAATGGAACGATGCCAACAACGCCCTCGTGGGCTTCGGCGCCTCCATGGTGACGCTTTACTACATGCGCCGTTTCATGGCGTTCGCCAAGACCCTGTACGGCGAATCGGAACAGCAGGAATTCACCGTTTCGGAAGAGATGGCCGGCTGGTTCAATGCCATGAAGAAAGGTTTGGAGGCTTCCAAACCGGTGGTGGAAAAAGGCTTTGACGATGTTTCGCGCCGCGTGGTGATCGATGCGCTCGGTCAGGCGGCGGAGGCCTATCGCAACCAGGTATATAAGGGATTCTCTGAAAAGAAGTCTGTGGTGAAGCGCAGTGACCTGCTGGCGTTCTTTGACCTGGCACTGCTCTACCTCGACGAGTCCATGCGCGCCAACAAGCGTACCGACGGTATGTATCATGCCTACAACCTGGTTTCCTTCTCGGAAGGCAAGGTATCGGTGGAGCATCTTTACGAAATGCTCGAGGGACAGGTGGCGGTGCTCACGTCGCTGCAGCTTTCGGCCGGGGAAGCCGCCGATCTGCTCGACAGCCTGCGCGCCAGCGCCTTGTACCGCGCCGATCAGAACAGCTACATCCTGTATCCCAACAAACGCTTGGCAAGTTTCCTCGAAAAGAACAATGTACCTGCCGCCGATGCGGCTTCGCCGTTGGTAAAGAAACTGCTGGCTGCCGGCAAGTCCATATTCGTGCAGGACAAGCGGGGTGGGGTGCACTTCAACGGCGGGTTCAACAACGCCGATTTCCTGGCGGCGGCTTTGGACAAACTGCCCGCTTCCGTTCAGGTGAGCGCCGCCGAGCGCAAACAGTTGCTCGATTTGTATGAACGAATGTTCAATCACAAGGCCTTTACCGGGCGCAGTGGCACGTTCTACAAATACGAGGGTCTGGGATGTATCTATTGGCATATGGTGTCCAAACTGCTTTTGGCTGTGGGAGAGAACATTCAGAAAGCGCTCGCCGAAGGTGCGGCTCCGCGCGACATTGAGCGTCTCAAAGCGCACTATGCCGCGGTCAAGGCCGGTATTGGTGCCCACAAGCAACCGGACAACTACGGTTCCTTCCCCTTCGATCCTTATTCGCACACGCCTTCGATGGCCGGTGTGCAGCAGCCGGGTATGACGGGACAGGTTAAAGAGGATATCATCAACCGTTTCTTTGAGCTGGGTGTCAGCGTACAGGACGGTCGGATCACCTTCAAACAGGATATGCTCGATGCCAAGGAGTTTGTCGGAGGCAGGGAGTTGAAATTCACCTACTGCGCTGTCCCCATGATTTACCGTAAGGACGGACAATCGGGAATCGAGGTCCGCTATGCCGATGGCAAAACGCAGCCGTTTGCCGGTTACGAGCTGGACGGGAAGACCAGTGGCGAGGTGTTTGCCCGGAATAAGAATATTCAAAGCATTACGATACATTTGTCATGAAAAGAAGCCGTTTGATTACCGCCTTGCTGCTCAGCCTGGCGCTGACAGCCTGTCTCAACGACCGCAAATGCGGCCGTGATGCCATTGACGACAAAGTGGAGGCATTGCTCTCCCAAATGACCCTGACCGAGAAAATCGGCCAGCTCAATCAGTTGGACGGATACATTCCCCAACTGGAAAGCGAGCTGCGCGAAGGCAAGGTGGGTTCGGTGCTCAACTGCCCGGCCGACCGTGTCAACCGGCTGCAGCACATTGCCGTTGACTCCTCCCGTCTGGGGATTCCCCTGTTGATGGGACGTGATGTGATTCATGGTTTCAAAACGATCTTCCCCATTCCGTTGGCTCAGGCTGCATCTTTCAACGACGCCTTGGTTGAAAAAGGCGCACGTATAGCGGCCGAAGAGGCAACGTCGGCAGGAATCCGGCATACCTATTCGCCCATGATTGACGTGACGCGCGACCCCCGTTGGGGACGCATCGCCGAGGGTTACGGCGAGGATGCCTACCTAACCTCCCGCATGGGTGTGGCTGTGGTGAAGGGTTATCAGGGCGATGACCTGACCAAGCCCAACACGATGGCTGCTACTGCCAAGCATTTTGCCGGCTACGGCATGACCGAAAGCGGTCGCGATTACAACATCTGCGATGTGTCGGAAGCTACGCTGCACGATTACATCTTCCCGCCCTTCAAGGCGGTGGCCGATGCCGGTGCCGCCACTTTTATGGCGGCCTTCAACGAGGTCAATGGAGTACCGGCTTCCGGCAGCAAGCGCCTGCTGAACGACGTGTTGCGCGGCGAGTGGGGCTGGAGAGGTATGGTAATCAGCGACTATTACTCCATTGAGCAGATGCGTATCCAGGGCTATGTGGAAACCTTGGACGAGGCTGCCGCGGTGGCGGTCAACGCCGGTATGGATATGGATATGATGAGCCGCGTGTACTATCCCAACCTACTGGAACTGGTCAAGAACGGTACGGTCAAGGAATCGGTTATTGACGATGCGGTGCGCAATGTGCTCCGTCTGAAGTTCAAGCTGGGTCTTTTCGAAAATCCCTATTTGGACGAAAACCGTGCCGCCTCTGTGCTGTACGCCCCCGAGCATCTGCAGGCAGCCCGCGAAATCGCCACGGAGTCCTGCGTGTTGCTCAAGAACGACAACAATGTACTGCCTTTGGCCGACAATGTGCAGTCGGTGGCGGTAATCGGTCCTATGGCCAATGCGCCGGTGGAGCAGCTGGGGACCTGGTGTTTTGACGGCGAACCCGACCATTGTGTCACCCCGCTCAAAGCGATTACCGACGAGTATGGCGAGCGTTTGAAAATCAACTACGTACCGGGTCTGGCTTACAGCCGAGACAAGAATGAGAACGACTTCTCCGCTGCGGTTTCGGCCGCCCGTAAGAGCGATGTGGTGCTGCTGTTTGTAGGGGAGGAAGCCATCCTTTCCGGCGAGGCCAAGTGCCGGGCCGATCTGAACCTTCCCGGTGCCCAGGGCAAACTGGTGGAGGAAGTGGCCAAGGCGGGCAAGCCCGTCGTACTGGTGGTGATGGCCGGCCGTCCGCTGACCATCGGCAAGGAGGTGGAGAAATCCGCTGCGGTGCTGTATGCCTTCCATGGCGGTACGATGGCGGGTCCGGCGTTGGCCGACCTGTTGTTCGGCAAGGTTTCGCCTTCCGGCAAACTGCCGGTCACCTTCCCCAAGATGGTGGGTCAGATCCCCATCTATTACAATCAGAAGCAGACGGGGCGTCCGCCGCACGATCCCGTGCTCCTGGACGACATACCCTTGGAGGCGAAACAGACCTCGCTCGGCTTTACTAGTTACTGGTTGGATGCCGGTGTGGATCCGCTCTACCCGTTCGGATACGGTTTGTCTTATACCACGTTCGAATATACGAAGATCCAGTTCTCTTCGCCGACCATGACCCTGAAGGACGGGCGGATCACCATTTTCTGTGAAGTGACCAACAAAGGCAACCGTGCCGCCAAGGAGACGGCGCAGCTTTATATCCAGGACATTGCTGCTACAATGACACGTCCGGTTAAGGAATTGAAGGGTTATGAGAAGGTGAGCATTGAACCCGGCGAAACGGCGGTCGTGTCGTTCGATATTACGCCCGACATGCTGGCCTTCTACCACGAGGATGGCAAAACCTATGCCGAACCGGGCCGCTTCCGTGCATGGATTGCTCCCAGCAGCAGTTTGCAGGGGGCTGTTGAAGGTGAGTTTGAGATTAAGGATTAAGCAGGGTTAATACGGTACGGGTATGGTGCGCAAGTTCGATTTTATTGTGGTCGGCAGCGGTATCGCCGGCATGAGTTTCGCACTCAAAGTGGCGGACAAGGGCAAGGTGGCCATTCTCTGCAAGAGTCAGTTGGTGGAGTCCAATACCAATCTGGCGCAGGGCGGTGTGGCTTCGGTGACTTCGCCGATTGACGATTTCGAAAAGCACATCCAGGATACGCTCATTGCCGGCGACGGTGCCTGCGACGAGGCGGCGGTGCGCAAGGTGGTGACCGAGGCCCCGGCGCAGATCGCTGAACTGGTCAGGTGGGGGGTGGATTTCGACCGTAATGAAAAGAATGAGTTCGACCTGCACAAGGAGGGGGGCCATTCTGAATTCCGCATTCTGCACCACAAGGACTCAACGGGCGCCGAGATCCAGCGTGCGCTGATGGAGCGTGTACGGCAGCATCCCAATATCGAGGTGTTTGAAGGCTGTTTCGCCATTGATCTGATTACGCAGCACCACATGGGTTGGGATGTGAAGCACACGACTCCGGGCATTGAGTGCTACGGGGTATATGTGTTGCATCCCAAAACGCGCCATGTGCACACCTTCCTTTCGAAAGTGACGCTGATGGCTACCGGCGGTATCGGCCAGATTTATGAAACGACCACGAATCCGCCCATTGCAACAGGCGACGGCATCGCCATGGTCTATCGGGCCAAGGGGTTGGTCAAGGATATGGAGTTTGTTCAATTCCATCCCACTTCGCTCTACAATCCGGGCGAGCGGCCCTCGTTCCTGATCACGGAGGCGATGCGCGGCTATGGCGCCATTCTCCGTACGGTAAAGGGGGAGGAGTTTATGTACAAGTACGACAAGCGCGGTTCACTGGCCCCCCGTGACATTGTTGCGCGCAGTATCGATGCCGAGATGAAGCTGGCGGGCAGTGATTATGTCTATCTGGACGTGACGCACAAGGATGCGGAGGAGACGAAGAAGCACTTCCCGATGATTTACGACAAGTGTCTGAGCCTCGGAATCGACATTACAAAAGATTATATCCCGGTTGTTCCTTGCGAACACTATTTCTGCGGAGGTATCAAGGTGGATATGAATGCCCGCACGACCATTAAGAACCTGTACGCCTGCGGCGAATGTTCGTGCACGGGATTGCATGGTGCCAACCGCTTGGCCTCCAACTCGCTCATCGAGGCGATTGTCTATGCCGATTCGGCTGCCAAGGATGCCTTGGCCAACATCGGACACATCCGGCTCAACGAGGATGTCCCCTTGTGGAACGACGAGGGCACTTCGCTCAACGAGGAGATGGTGCTCATTACCCAGAGCCGCAAGGAAGTGGGGCAGATTATGAACAACTATGTGGGTATAGTGCGTTCCAACCTGCGTCTGAAACGGGCGGAGGACCGCTTGGACATCCTGTACCGCGAGGCAGAGGATCTCTTTGACCGTTCGGTGGTAACGCGTGAAATCTGCGAGCTCCGCAACGTCATTACGGTGGCTTATCTGGTCATCAAAGCCGCCCAGCAACGCAAGGAAAGCCGCGGGTTGCACTATACGATTGATTATCCGGACAAGATACAGTAAGACGATTTTTTGCGGCATCGTGGTGCCCGACAGTTGTCTGTCGGGCACTTTTTTTGCTTTTTGTCGTAGTTTTGTAGAAACCGCAATCTCTGAAAATTTGTTAAAGAGGTAAAAAAGCAGTATTTTTGTTTGTTGCATAGTACCCTTTTCCCAAGGGGAAACAGAGAAGAATGAAAAACTATCGAGATATGAAGAAGATTGTCGCTTTTGGAACGATTCTTTTGTTGTCGACGATGACGGCTTGGTCGCAGATTCTTTCGGAAATGTGCGAACGGGTGTACAAGCCCGGAGGGAACGATGAGGTGATTTTGACCATTGAATCTGAATTGGACGTGAACGGTGATGTGACCGATGTGATCTTCACGGTGGCTCCGCACGGAGCGACTTCGTCGGCATGGCTCCGCGGGGGTGAAACGACCCAGAATTTCCTGGCGCTTGCCGGAGATGCGACCCGCACGCCCAATGGGTCTTACACGCAGACGGTGCATTTCCCCACGCCGCAACCGGCCGGTACGCAGGTTACATTCACGTTTGCGTGGGGCACGGATTTGAACGGAACGTGTTGGGATACAAATGAAACCTATACCTTGGGCGGGGTATGTTGCGTGTCCGGCGACCATGTCAACCCGACCTTGACCTCGGGGGCGGTTTCGGTCTATTCCGACACCCAATTGACGCTTACCATGTCGGGCTCCGACCAGGATGATTGCGCCCGCCAGACGAACATCGTCGAATATGCGGTGACCTACGGAGGCAACACATACACCTATCCGGTTGAGGATGCAGCCGGAATGACCTTTACCATTCCCGGGCTGACTCCCGATACGGAATACAGTTTCTCCGTTGAGGCAATTGACAAAAAGGGAAACCATTCGGCCCCGGTGGTAGTCCCGGCCCATACTTGGAAACACAATGTGGACTATTACTGCGGATATGCGCTTTCGGGAGCCGGCAGCGACGTTTCGTTGATTTTCGAGACCCTGTGGTCGGGGACGCCCCAAGCCAGCAACATTGTCGGTTTTGAGGTGAGCATCAATCCGGTGTCGTCGCCGGGAGTTCGTTTCCGGGGCAATTACATCACCAACCAGGAGGGCTTGTCCATCAATGGGGTCGCGTTGGGCGGCGGAGATTATACCATGACACAGGCGGCCGACGCCAAAAGTTGCCGCATTGATTTTACGACCCCTATCGCTTACGATCCGGCCAATCCTCCGATGTTGACTTGGGGATGTACCGAGTGGTCGGAACTGGATGCCAATGGAGTAGTGACAAGCGGACCTTACACCAATACAGACCAGACCATCGAATTGGGCAACAACTGCTGCCGTACGTCGGAAGACAACGTGAATCCCGTGTTGACTGCGGTTGCCACGCAGAGTCTTTCGAACAGTGAGGTGGCATTTACGATTACGGCGACCGACCAGGACGGTTGCGGTTACTACAAGAGCATTCCGGAGGTGGAGATTACCTATGGCGGAACCCCGCATGTGGTTCCAGTCGTTAATGGCGTGGCCGTTTTGGGCGGACTTGCCGATGACACGGAATACGAATTCACCGTGGTGGCCTTCGATGTGATGGGCAACCGTTCCAGCGAGGTTGTCGTTACTGAAAAAACCTGGCAGCACAGCTTTTCGGAGTATTGCAACGGCCAGACCATGGTGAATGGAGCGTATCAGGTGTCGCTGGTGTTCGATACACAATGGTCTGGTACGCCGCAAGCGAGCAGCATTACCGGCTTTACGGTGGAGATTTATCCGATAACCGAACCGGGAACACAATTTCGCAATAATTACATTACGGGGCAGGAGGGCTTGTCCATCAACGGTGTCGCCTTGGTCAAGAATACTGACTACACGATTGACACCTCCTCACCGACGGTGGGTGTCATCACCTTCACTACGCCGATTGCATATGATCCGGCCAACCCGCCGGTACTGACCTGGGGCTGTACGGAGTGGAACGATGTGGCAGCCGACGGCACGGTCGGTGCAGGACGCTATACCAACGACGACCATTCGATTTCCTTGGGAGGCAATTGTTGTAAGACCGCCGAGGATAATGTCGCTCCGGTACTCACGGCGGTGTCGGCGCAGGGGCTTTCGGACACGGAGATGCAATTCACCTTTACCGCCACCGACCAGGACGCTTGCGGCTATGCCAACCAGATTACCCAAGCGGTGGTGACCTACGGAGGCAACAATTATCCCATCACGGTAGTGGACGGGGTAGGCGTTTTGGGAGGACTCACCGGCGAAACGACCTACAACTTCACGGTAACGGTAGGCGACATGGCCAACAACTTCTCCAACAGCCTGCCGGTTACGGGTACCACCTTTGCCCATCCAAATTCCGAGTTCTGCGGCTATGTCGAAAAGACTGGCGACCAGGCAGCCGCCTTCACCGTGGAATCCGTATTTGACGGGTCCGGCCAAGTGACGGCGGTGGTGGTTGAGATTGAGCCGGCCGGCACGAACACCTGGGCGCGTTTCCGTGGCAACGGTATCCGCACCAATGATTTCAGGGTAAACGATGTGGTCGTTCCGGTAACGGCTACCATGAATCCGTCGAAGACGCAAATGACCATTACCTTCGACACCCCCATCCAAGAACACGATATCGTAAAATGGTTCCTGGTCGAGTGGGCGACTTCGGGCAATGCCGACAGCTATGCCAATACGCATGACTGGGTATATACCGCCGGTGGTCTTTGCTGTCAGATTGACGATACGGTAGCTCCCACCATCAACACCTGCCCGATTGCCACCGGTGAGATTTGGGGCAACTCGGTCGATTTAGTGGTGGACGCCACCGACGACAACGGTTGCGGTCGCTTGACGGTGCCGACTATCTATGAAGTAACGGTCAACGGGGTAACCCGTACCTACAGCGGGGTAAGCGGAGGTTCCTTCACTGCTTACGGCCTCAGCCCCAACACGACCCAGACCGTTTCGGTAAAAGCGGTGGATAAAGCGGGCAACAAGTCGGCCGCCTGCGACATTACGGTGACCACCATCGACAAGCCCAAGAACTATTACTGCGCTCCGCAGATCACCAGCTCGGGCGGCATTCCCGTCAACCTTTTGGGCGAGACCCTGTGGGAAGGCGAGCCGGGCAACAGCAGCATCGCCGGTATTCGGTTCTACATCTCGTCGCCTG
>JAGDAS010000155.1 GCA_017959385.1 Paludibacteraceae bacterium | reverse complement strand
TTACTCCTGATAGGATGCCTGTTGGTGCTGGTGCATGCCGCATCCGCCCAAACAGACTGGGGGCAAAGGCTTTCGGCCGGGCTGCAGTCCGCCAATGCTACCGCCCTGACCTCCGGTTTCGGCGCTGAGGTGGAGGTCTCCGTGCTGGGCAGGACCGGCGTGATGGGGCCCCGGCAGGCGCAGGAGCTGTTGGAGGATTTCTTTGCCGGCCATGCGCCGCAGGCGTGCAGCATTTCGCACCAGGGCACGCGCGAAACCTCTTCGTTCTTCATTTTCTCCTACCAGGACACAACCGGCCACACCTATCGGATCTACTGCGTAGTCCGCAAATCCGATGAGGGGCAGTTCGTCAAGCAATTCAGAATAGATTATGTTCGATAACGATCACCTACAGGAGCTTATCCGCTATTGGTTCGCCGAAGATATCGGTGACGGCGACCATACCTCCCTGTCCTGCATCCCGGCCGAAGCCCGGGGCAAATCCCGGCTCATCATTAAGGAAGACGGCGTACTGGCCGGCGTGGAAGTGGCCAAGGAAATCTTCAAGGCCTTTGATCCCGATTTGAAAATGACCCAGTTCCTCCACGATGGTGACGATGTCAAAGCGGGCGATATCGCTTTTGAGGTGGAGGGACGCGTTCTGTCGCTGTTGCAGACGGAACGTCTGATGCTCAACATTATGCAGCGCATGAGCGGTGTCGCTACGGTGACCCGCCGGTATGCCGAGCGTCTAAAGGGTTACCATACCAAGGTATTGGACACCCGTAAGACCACGCCGGGCCTGCGGTTGTTGGAGAAGCAGGCGGTCAAGCTGGGCGGCGGTGTCAACCACCGGATCGGCCTGTTCGATATGATCCTGCTCAAGGACAACCATGTGGATTTCGCCGGCGGTATCGCCAATGCCATCCAACGGGCCCGCAATTATTGCCGGGAGAAGGGCAAGAATCTGAAGATCGAAATCGAGGTGCGCAACTTTGACGAACTGCAGCAGGTGCTGGAGTTGGGCGGGGTGGACCGCATCATGCTCGACAATTTCTCCGTGCCCGATACGAAGAAGGCGGTTGAACTGATTGCCGGACGGTTTGAGACGGAGTCATCCGGCGGTATCACGCTCGATACGCTGACCGATTATGCCGCCTGTGGGGTGGATTACATTTCAGTGGGGGCGCTGACGCATTCGGTCAAGAGTCTCGATATGAGTTTTAAAGCGGTCTGAAGGCCGTTTGACGCATAAGAAAAGGCGGTGGGATCTCCACCGCCTTTCTTGTTTGTCCTTCGTCCGTTGATTATTTGGATTCGGCCTTGACCACTTCGCGGGCCAGATCGGGGTCGATCAGGATGCGGCCGCAGTGCTCACAGACAATCACCTTTTTGCGCAAGCGGATGTCGAGTTGGCGTTGGGCCGGAATCTTGTTGAAGCAGCCGCCGCAGGCGTCGCGCTCGATGTCCACCACGGCCAGGCCGTTGCGGGCATTCTTGCGGATGCGCTTGAAGGCTGTGAGCAGACGGGGTTCGATTTCGGTTTCCACGCTCTTGGCTTGTTCGCGGAGCGTTTCCTCCTCCTGCTTGGTCTCTACGATGATTTCCTCCAGTTCCTCCTTCTTCTCGGCCAGTACGGTATTCTTCTCCTCCATGAGCTGGGTGGCTTTTTCCTGCTCCTCTTTCTTGCGCTCGATCGAGATGGAAAGTTCCTTGATGTTCTTGTTGGCGAGGGTGATGTTCAACTCCTCGAACTCCACTTCCTTGTTCAGATGGTCGTACTCGCGGTTGTTGCGCACATTGTCCAATTGGGCCTTGTACTTGGCGATGGCGCTTTCGGCGTTGGAGATGTCGAGCTTGTTCGAACTGATGTCGCCCTCGAACTTATGGATGTCGGTTTCGCAGTTGGCGATGCGGGTTTGCAAACCTACGATCTCGTCTTCCAAATCCTGGACTTCGCTGGGCAGTTCACCGCGCAGAATTTTAATTTTGTCGATTTGGGAAACAATGGTTTGCAATTTGTACAGGGATTTCAGCTTGTCTTCGATAAGCACTTCCTTGCTTTCCGTGGTTTTCTCTGCCATATTATGTAAAAATTTGAATCGGGTTTTTGTCTTGCGATGCAAAATGGATTGCAAAGTTAGGTATTTTTTTCGATAATAGGTTAAAAAATATCTCTTTTGTACATTGTTCCGACTCAAAATGCCCCATATCCACCAGCGTCATCCGTTCTCCCCCCGTACGCCAGTCGTGGTGCTTGAGGTCGCCTGTCAAGTAGAGGTCGGCGCCCTGCCGCAGTGCCTCCCCGGCCAGAAAGGCGCCCGATCCGCTGCATACGGCAACGGTTTGTATGGGGCGCGGCGTGGCGGGGGCGTGGTAGCGCAGCACCTGTACGGCAAAGGTGTCGCGGATGGTGCGCAGTGCATCGTCCAGCGGGCGGGGCTGCTCCCAGTGTCCGATTACACCGTAGCCCAGTCCGTCCGGGGCGGTTTCCAGCAGCTTTACATCGGTGAGCTGCAGTTTCCCGGCCAAGAACCAACTCACACCGCCCTGCATCCTGTCGAGGGTGGTGTGTGCGCTGTACACGGCTAAGTGGTGCTGCAGGGCTTTGCGGATGCAGACACTGGTTTCGTCTTCATCGCCGATGGTCCGGATTTTTCCGAAAAGGAGCGGATGGTGGGTGATGAGCAGATTGCAGCCCAGGGCGGCGGCTTCGTCAATCACCGCCTCCGTTACGTCCAGGCTCAGCAGGATGCCCGTCACCTCGGTGTCGGGTTGTCGGATCTGCCAGCCGGAGTTGTCCCAGTCGTCCTGCGTACGGAGCGGGGCGGCCGCCTCAATCAGTCGGATGGTTTCGTGCAGTGTCATAGGGTATAGAGTATCATGGCGGAGGAAGCGGGTACGTTCAGGTAGTGCTGATTCCAGTTGAAAATGCCCGATTCCTTGATTTCGTCGCCATTGCAGCATACACGCCAGTTTTCCTTGGGAATGTTGAGTGTGATGCCGTGGCGGTTGCCGTTATAGACGACCAGAATGCGGTTCCATACATCGCCGCCGGCGTGTCCGTCGAGCGTGAAGGCGACCACGCAGGCCTGCTGCGGATCCAGAAAGTGCAGGTGGCGCCGGATGAGTTCTGACGACGGCAGGCGGAAGGCGGGGTGGCGGCGCCGCAGTTGGATGAGGTTGCGGTAATAGCGGTAGAGGTCTCCGAACTTCTTTTTGTTGTCCCAACTGATCTGGTTGACCAGGTCGGACGACTGGTACGAATTGTGCACGCCCTGTTTGGTACGCGAAAGCTCTTCGCCGGCATACAGGAAGGGAATGCCTTGGGAGGTGAAAATGATGGTTTGCGCAAGCTGGTTGTACTTACGCATTTCATTGGGGGTGGAGCCGTAGGGGGCGGAGTAGGACAGTTTGTCCATCAGGCACAGATCGTCGTGGCACGAGATGTAGTTGACCACCTGCTCCGGCTCCTGCGCATAGGGGAAGTTGGAGTAGTTGATCAGGCCGTAGTGGATGTTGTCGTGCCGGGTGGCGGCCACTACACCGAATTTGACGGTTTCGTCGTAGCCGGTGTGCCCGCATACGAATCCGGGTTCGTGAGCGTTGGCCCAGGTGCCTTTCAGCGCATCGCGCAAGTCATCGCTGAAGGCGGCGATGCCCGGCATCTGGTGCAGGTTGTGTTTGACCGCCCGTTGTTCGAACGGCAGGGGGGAGTCGCCCGCCGTCCATCCCTCGCCGTAGAGCAGGATGGTGGGGTCGATGATGTCCAAAGCCGCCCGTACCGCCTGCATGGTGGCGATGTCGTGTATGCCCATCAGGTCAAAACGGAATCCGTCGATGTGGTATTCCCGGGCCCAGTAGCAGACGCTGTCCACGATGTATTTGCGCACCATGAACCGTTCGGACGCGGTCTCGTTGCCGCAGCCGGAGGCGTTGGAGTAACTGCCGTCAGGCTGCTGGCGGTAGTAATAGCCCGGGCAGATGCGGTTGAAGTTGGAGTCGTCGGTGGCGTAGGTGTGGTTGTACACCACGTCCATGACGATGCGCAGTCCGGCGCGGTGCAGGGCTTGTACCATTTGTTTGAATTCGCGGATGCGGCAGCTGGGGTCTTCCGGATTGGTCGAATAGCTGCCTTCCGGAACATTGTAGTTGGCTGGGTCGTAGCCCCAGTTGTATTTGTTGTCGTCGGGTTTGCTTTCGTCGATGGTGGCGAAGTCGAAGGCCGGCATGAGGTGGATATGCGTCACCCCCAGATCCTTCAAGTGGTCCAGGCCGGTGGGCTGCCCGTAGGAGTTGCGCGTTCCCGTTTCGGTGAATGCCAGGAATTTGCCCGGATGCCCCATGCCGGCGTCGGGCGACATGGAGAAATCGCGCGTGTGCACTTCGTAGATGATGGCGTCGGAGCGGTGCGCCAGCGGCGGGCGGCGGTCGTCGTCCCACCCGTCCGGCCGGGTCCAGGCGAAGTCAATGATGGCCGCCCGTTGTCCGTTCACTCCGACCGCCTTGGCGTAGATGCCGGGGCTTTCCTCCAGCCAGGCTCCGTCATACTTTACCTGGAAGGTGTAGAAGAGACCGGTCAGGTCTTCGCGGATGGTGGTGGCCCAGGTGCCGCTCCCGTCACGTTCCATGTCGGTCTGGTGGATGGGCTCCCCGCCGGTGCCGTGCTCGTAGAGGTTGACGCGTACGGCGTCGGCGGCCGGCGACCAGATGCGGAAGGCGGTGCGCTGCCGGTTGTAGTCGAGTTCCAAATCCGTGCCGTCGTAGGACGGATATTGATCGAAAGACGTATAGGTCGGAGAACTTGCTGCCATTTGATTTGAATTACGGCGCAAATGTAGCAATAAAGTGTTGGTTTTGTTTGATGTTACGGAGAAAGTTTTGTACATTTGAGAAAACTTTAATTTCATTGAATCATGGAACCCGGTTATTGGTGGTTGATTGCCACGATTTTGTTTGTTTTGTTTGAGTTGGTCACCTCGGGATTCGGGGTGGTTTGTTTCGCCATCGGCTCGCTGGTGGCGGCGGTGGCGGCGTTCGCCGGCGGTGGTTTCAGTTGGCAGATCGGTCTTTTTTCGGCCGGTTCGCTGCTTTCGCTGGTGTTTGTGCGGCCGCTGATGCTCAAGTACCTCACGCGCGACAGGGATTCGGTGGCCAGCAACGTGGACGCTCTGACCGGCCGCCGCTGCGTAGTGGTCGAAACCATTGACACCGGGGCCGGTACGGGGTATGTCAAGATTGACGGCGATGTATGGAAGGCGGTTTCGGCCGACCAGTCCGTCATTCCCGCAGGGACGCAGGTCGAAGTTGTGCGGCAGGACAGTATTGTATTAACAGTTAAATAATTACCTTTTATGTCAGCTTTATCTGTAGTGCTGCTGATCCTGGCAGCCGTGGTCCTTGTCTATGTGTGCAAGGGCATCAAAATTGTTTCGCAGTCCGAAACAATCATTGTCGAGCGTCTGGGGCGTTACCAACGCACTTTGCAGGCGGGTATCCATGTCATTTATCCGATCGTCGAGCAGGCCAAGAGCACAGCGACGCGGATGCCGAGCGGTTCCATCCGCATGAGTGAGCGGATCGACATGCGTGAGCAGGTGTTCGATTTCGACAAGCAGAGCGTGATTACCAAAGACAACGTCATGACCGAGATCAATGCGTTGCTCTATTTCCAGATCGTTGATCCGTTCAAGAGTGTGTATGAGATCAAAAACCTGCCGATGGCCATTGAGAAACTGACGCAGACCACGCTCCGTAACGTGGTGGGCGAAATGGAATTGGACGAAACCCTGACCTCGCGCGACACCATCAACTCCAAGCTGCGCAATGTGCTGGATGACGCCACCAACAAGTGGGGTGTCAAGGTCAACCGGGTCGAACTGCAGGATATTACGCCGCCTGAGAGCATCCGTTTTGCCATGGAGAAGCAGATGCAGGCCGAGCGTGACCGCCGCGCCGAAATCCTGAAGGCGGAAGGTGAGAAGCAGTCGGCCATCCTCAAGTCGGAGGGTGAGAAATCGGCCGAAATCAATGCTGCCGAAGCGGAGAAGCAGGCCAGCATCCTGCGGGCCGAGGGTCTGGCACAGGCGAAGGTGCTGCAGGCCGAGGCCGAGGCCAAGGCCATCAGCCGCGTGACCGACTCTGTAGCCAATGTCAAGGGAGCCGATCCGGTCAATTACCTGTTGGCCATCAAGTACATTGAGGGCTTGAAGGAAATGGCGGCCGGCAAGCAGGACAAGACCGTATTCATTCCCTACGAGGCCTCCGGCGTGCTTGGCTCGTTGGGTGCCGTCAAGCAGATGTTCGGTGTGAAGGATTGACGTGCTGAAACTGAAACGTGCCGGCTGCCATGGGGTGGTCGGCACGTTTTTTTGTCATATTTTTGTAATTTTGCGTAGCTATG
>JAGDAS010000154.1 GCA_017959385.1 Paludibacteraceae bacterium | reverse complement strand
CCGGGAGGGCTTTCTTTTACCTGCGACCTTTTGGAATAATATTCCAATCCGTTCATAACGCAAAACTCAATTTAGAACATTACATAATATAAATCACAAGAAATTGGATGATTTTTCCGTATTTCGGTAAATAATTGGATAACACAACTACGCCCGTTACCTTTGCACTTAGGAAATACGAGAAGCATGAAGAAGCAAACCACAGCCATCCACACACCTTATGTACGGTCCGATGCCTACGGGTCGCTGGCGGTACCTGTATATAATAATGTATCCTTCGAATTCGATGATGCACAGACGATGAGCGATGCCTTCTGCAACCGCATCAAGGCACCCGATTACGCACGCATATCGAACCCGACCGTGACACAGTTCGAACAACGGGTGAAGTATCTGACAGCGGCAGAGCATGTAACTGCGGTGAACTCCGGGATGGCTGCCATAGGTACGGTACTGCTGGCCGTAGCCGCCCAAGGCAGGAACATCGTCACCTCGCGTCACCTGTTCGGCAATACCATGGCCCTCATCAGCGGTACACTGCTGCGACTGGGTGTCAAACCACGACTGCGCGATTTAACCGATCTGGATGCTGTGGAGTCCGCCATTGACGGGCAATCCGCCTGTGTGTACTTGGAAACGGTCACCAACCCGCAGTTGGAGGTGGCGGACTTGAAAAGTATAGCCGACATCGCCCATCGGAAAGGTGTACCCGTAATTGTTGACTCAACCGTTATTCCCTTTACAGAGACCTCTTTGAAAGACCTGGGCGTGGATATTGAGGTCGTGTCAAGCACCAAATACATTTCCGGTGGCGGCACCTCATTGGGAGGTCTCATTATTGATTACGGCCGCCATCCCTGGATCAACCAACGAATCAAGTACGACCTGCTCATCAACCTCGGTGTTTATATGACCCCGCAGACAGCCTACATGCAGACACTCGGTCTGGAAACCCTTGACGTACGCTACCAACGGCAGGCCGCAAATGCATTGTGGTTGGCCAAAGCGCTTAGAGAAGTGCCTGCTGTAAAGAAGGTGAACTATGTGGGATTGGAAGACAATCCCTATCACGAACTGGCTGTCAAGCAATTCGGTCCGACAGCGGGCGCCATGCTCACCATCGACCTGCCATCCAAAACGTCATGCTATGAGTTTCTCAACCACCTGCAGCTGATCCACCGGGCCACCAACCTGTTCGACAGTCGGACGCTGGCCATCCATCCCGCCTCCACCATCTTCGGACTATTCCCGGAGCGGCAACTGGAGCAGATGGACGTACGGCAAACCACCATCCGTCTCTCCGTCGGACTTGAAGATCCCGAAGACCTCCTGCAGGATATAGAACAGGCATTATCAAAAATCAGTAGATAAATGGAACAGAAAAAACTAAGCATTATCGCCTTTAGCGGCGATTTCGACAAACTGACCGCCGTATTCACATTGGGTACAGGGGCGGCGGCTGTCGGTTACGAGGTGAACATTTTCTTCACTTTCTGGGGGCTTGACGCCATCAAGCGCAAGCAAGGCCGGTCATTTACCGGAGGCAACTGGCTGACAAAGATTTTCGGTTTTATGATGGGAGGCCTGAAGGTGACTCCCACCAGCCGTTTCAACTTCCTCGGCGCAGGTCCGAAAATCTTCCGTTACCTGATGCGCAAGAACAACGTAGCCACGCTGGAGGAACTCGTGGATGCCGCCAAAGCCCTCGGTATCAATTTCTACGCCTGCGAAATGGCCATGCATGTATTGGGTTTGAAGAAAGAGGATTTCATTCCTGAAGTCAAGGACGTTCTCGGCGTGGCATCCTTCCTGAACCTGAGCGAAGGGGGGCGCACATTGTTTATTTAGTAAAATGAAAGATTATGGCGACAAAAGTATTGGACATCACGAAGGAACATTGCCCGATGACCTTCGTCAAAACCAAAATCGAACTTTCCAAACTCCAACCGGGCGATTCCCTGGAAGTCCTGCTCTCGGAAGGAGAACCGCTTGACAATGTACCACGCAACGCAAAGGACCAAGGATTCGACGTACGCTCCGTGGAGCATGTGGAAGGAAGCATTTATAAAGTAATCATTCAAAAATAATCCATTAAACATTTAAGAAACTATGGCAGATTCCAATGTACAACGCAGTGTGACCACTGCTACCGCCAGAACGCTGGCGACAACCACCAAGACCGCCCCGCAGATGGGCAGCATCACCCCGAGACTGTTGCTGAAGCTCCTTCCCTGGGTACAAGTCAGCGGTGGCACCTTCCGTGTAAACCGGACCAAGGTGGAACTCCGCAAAAACGACCGTCTTTCCATCCAATACGAAAACGGCGTACCGTCATTTACCGCCAAGAGTCTCAAGTCCATTCCCCTCTTCTCCGAATTCGATGACGGGATTCTGAACCGGCTGGTGCGTTCGTTTGAGACCAAGGAGGTCGGTGTGGATCAATATTTTGTGGAAGAAAGCAAAGACAAACAACGTTTCTTTATTGTCGCCAGCGGTCAAGCCGAGGTCATCAGCAAGGGCCCGCACGGAGAGGATCTGCGGATAGCCTTGCTGGGTAACGGCGAATATTTCGGCGAAGCCGACCTGCTCGACGAACAGGAATCGACGGTCTCCGTACGCGCAATCACGCCCACAGTATTCCTTGGTTTGAAACTAAAGGAACTCATCAAATTCATCAAAGAGGTGCCTGATTTCCGCGAAACCTTCAAAAAGGCTGTTGAAAAACAGCTGCGCCTGAAGGCATCGGTCAACGACAACGGCGAGAAACATATCGACCTGGTTTCCGGACACGAGGAGGACAACATCATTCCCGAAACCTACATCGATTATGAGGAAAACCCCACCGAATATCCCTTGAACACCCTACAAACCGTGGTGCGTGTACACACGCGTGTCAGCGATCTCTACAACAATCCTTACAATCAGTTGGAAGAACAGTTGCGTCTGTCAATCGAAAGCATCAAGGAGCGTCAGGAGTGGGAGCTCATCAACAACAAACAGTTCGGTCTGCTGGCTTCCACCAATCCCGCCTACCGCATCACTACGCGCTATGGCGCACCGACCCCGGATGATCTGGATGAATTATTGTCCTTAGTCTGGAAGGAACCGGCGTTCTTCATCGCTCATCCGCGGGCCATCGCCGCTTTCGAACGTGAATGCACCTGGCGCGGCGTACCGCCTGTAACCACCGACCTCTTCGGCACGAAGGTGATTCTGTGGCGGGGCATTCCCCTGATTCCCTCGGACAAAGTGGAAGTGGAAGGACAATACCTGACAGGACGCGGCGTAGGTACGACGAAGATCATCCTCGTACGCGTCGGCGAAAAGAGCCAAGGGGTTGTCGGCCTGCATCAAAGCGGCATACCCGGCGAGATCGCTCCCAGTCTGAGCGCCCGCCTGATGGGACTTGACAAATACGGTGTGGCCTCATATCTGCTCACCAAGTACTTCTCATTGGCCTCACTGACCGATGATGCTATTGCCGTACTGGAGAACGTCGAGGTGGGCTATTATCATGACTACAAGAAGAAATAACCTTTCCAACCCCTTCCGTAAAACGGAGGGGGTTGGATTGCTCAACAGATTAAGTCGTTGTATATGATAGAATTACAAAACATAACCGGCTACCAGGCAGAAGATCCGGGGTTTGCTCTGCTCAAGGAAGTGGCAAAGAAATACTGCCCGGAGGAGTGGCAGAATCTACGAAAGAGCATCGTCTCCGACGAACTGCTGGAGGAGGCTCTGGACCTCTCTTCACTGGCGGCTCTGGACCCCTCTTTCGCCCAGGCACCCACTTCAGGATTGCATTTTCCGTCAGCGGAAAACAGCATTCCCTCCCATTCCGGAGGGATCGGAGAAGGATTGCAACCCCTGGGGGCCACCGAACTCTCCTCGCTGCACTACGAGGAGGTTGACACGCTGAATTCCGAGCAGATCAAAAAGGATTTCCCCGTACTCAGACAGAAGGTGAACGGCCACGATCTCGTTTGGCTTGACAATGGAGCGACAACCCAAAAACCGAATCAGGTCATTGACAAGATTTCGGACTATTACCGCAACTACAATTCGAACATCCACCGGGGGGCGCATACGCTGGCCGCCCGTGCAACAGACGCCTACGAGGAAGCGCGGGAAAAAGTGCAGCACTTTATCAATGCCGGCAGCAGTGAAGAGATTGTCTTCGTACGCGGCACCACCGAAGGCATCAACCTGGTGGCGCAGACCTATGGCAGACAGTTTCTGACGCCGGGCGACGATGTCATCGTGTCGGAACTTGACCACCATGCCAATATCGTTCCCTGGCAGCGCGTATGCCAGGAGCGCGGAGCCACGCTGCATGCGATCCCGATCGACTCCAACGGCGACTTGATCCTTTCTGAGTTCGAGCGGCTCATCACACCGCGCACCCGGTTTGTATCGGTCGGCCATGTAAACAACACATTCGGCACCATCAACGATGTGCAACGCATCATTGAGATTGCCCATGCGCACCACATTCCCGTGTTGATAGACGGAGCGCAATCCATTGCCCATACACCGGTGGATGTACAACAACTGGGAGCGGATTTCTTCGTATTCAGCGGCCATAAAATCTACGGTCCCAACGGCATCGGTGTGGTGTCCGGGCGCAAGGAGCTGCTCGACAAAATGCAGCCTTGGCAAGGTGGCGGGAATATGATCAAGGATGTGACCATTGAACGCACGGAATACAATGTACCGCCTGCCCGCTTTGAAGCGGGAACCCCCAATGTAGCCGATGCCATCGGGTTGGGAGCCGCCCTCGACTATGTGAGCCACCTGGGCATCCGCAACATTGAGGCACATGAGCACCGGCTGACAGAGTATGCCCGCGAACAACTCGCTCAGATTCCCGGTCTGACGCTTATCGGAAATCCCAAGCACCGCGTATCGGTGGTCAGTTTCGTACTCGACGGCATACCGGTGCCGGAAGTCGGCACGCTGCTCGACAAGGAAGGCATAGCCGTACGTGCCGGACACCATTGCGCCCAACCCGCACTCCGTGCGCTGGGCTACGAAATGAGCGTCCGTCCCACCTTCGCCCTCTACAACACACGCGAAGATGTGGACAAATTAGTAATTGCAATAAAAAAAATTATCGGTAGATAGACTATGGCAAAGATTACAGTAAACGGAGAGACGCAGGAGGTGCAACTCCCCCTCAGTCTCACGGAATTGATCAAACAGAACGACGTACAGCAGCCGGAAATGGTCAGCGTACAGGTCAACGATGACTTCATTGACCGCAGCGGGTG
>JAGDAS010000153.1 GCA_017959385.1 Paludibacteraceae bacterium | reverse complement strand
CGGAGACCCTGCCGAGCGGCGCACGCGATTTGAGCGGCCGCTTCATCTACGAGAACGCCGACCACAGCGTACCCGACGGCGATGTCGTCTATACCGTGACAATCCCGTCGAACGCCACAGCCGACGGAGCCTATGTGCTGCTGCCCAACCCCTTCTTCGGTGAGTTGGACTTAGATGTCTTCTTCAGTGAAAACAGCGGACTGGTTTATAATAAGTTCTCGCTGATAACCGGCTTGAAACAACCCACCTACGACAACTACATGTCCAATGGAGACGGCAGTTACCACAGCTCAGCATCGGGCGACCTCTCGCAACTGGCACCCCTACAGGCCTTCTTTGTACAGGTCAAGGCTGGGAAAGCCGGACAAAGCATCCGCTACACCAAGCAGATGTCGGTAGTCAACCAAGCCACCACACCGCAACTGCGCGCCGCCCGTCAGGAACCGGAAAGATTCCAAGCCGCGGTTACCCGCAAAGGATTCGGCCATACTGCCGAAATGACCCTGCGTGAAGGCGTCAGCTCCGAGTTCAGCCTGGATAAGGATGCCGCCTTGCTGCGCGTGGCAGGTTCCAAGGCACCGGCCATCGCTTTCCACACGCAACAGGCATTTGCCGACATGTGGACCGTGGGAGACGTACCCGAAGTGATCCGCCTGGCCGTATTCCCGGGTGCAAAAGACACCGTACGCATTGAGCTGAAGGGAATCGACGCCCTGACGGATGCCAGTGGACACGACCTGTATTTCGTCGATACCAAGAACAGCACGTCCGTCCTGTTGGAAAACGACGAGTTCGCCTACACCTTCAACAGCGACGGTGGCAACGAGCTCAACCGTTTCTTCATCCAGAACGCACCGATCATTACAAAGATCCAAGAAGCTGACGCTCCGTCGGCCGGCGGCTTCATCAACCTGTACACCCAGGAACAACGGGCCTATATCCAGAGCGACGACGAAATCGAACGCGTACAAGTGATGAACCTGCAGGGACGCCTGCTTTCCGAGACCCAGGGCAAGCTCGGCCAGAACACTTCTGTAGAGTTACCCGGTGAGGCAGTGCTGCTGATCAGTATCCGGACCGCCTCGCAGTCCAAAGTCTTCAAGGTTCTCCAATAACCCGCCCGCAAGCATAAAAAAAGTGCCGAATGAAAAATTCGGCACTTTTTTTGTACCCATTTTAATTGAAAAGCCTTACCTTTGCGGTGCTTAAAAGAAATGCGTATAGCGAAATGGACGATTATCATCCGGAAACTGAAAATGTAATTTAGGATGGCGGCCGCCTCTTGGTATGCTGCCGTCCCCAATTGGAGCAAACCAATGAGAAGCTATTTGAAGAATGGTATCGGCTTGGTACCCTGCGAGGTATGGGAACCCGGATGCTGGGTGAACGTCATTGAGCCGGACAACTCCGACAAAAAATTCGTATTGGAAACCCTGGGCATTCCCGAGTCGTTCTACGACGACATCGAGGACGTCGATGAACGGCCGCGTATCGAGGTGGACGACGGGTGGTGCTTTGTGCTGATGCGTATTCCCTCCAAAGAGAGCGACGCACACGCATCCGCCCCCTATTCGACCATCCCGTTCGGTGTCATCTTCAAAGACGACGTGTTTGTGACCGTATGTTTCTACGACAACGACATGATCCCCGACTTTGTCCAGCACACACGTCGCAAAAACATCCACCACGACGACAACATCAACTTCATCTTCCGGTTGCTGCTGTCCTCGAGCGTATGGTTTCTGAAATACCTGAAACAGATCAACATCCAGACCAAAGTCACCGAGCGGCTGCTGGAACGCTCCGTGCGCAACGAAGAACTGCAGGACCTGCAGCGCATGGACAAGAGTCTGCTCTTCTTCACCTCCTCACTGCGGGGCAACGAGCTGGTGGTACACCGCCTCAAAAACCTGCGCAGCGTGAAAGAAATCTATGATGTGGAATTGGTCGAAGATGTGGAAATCGAATCCAAACAGGCCTTGGAGACCACCAACATCTACTCGGAAGTCATCAACGGTATGCAGGACACCTACACCTCCGTGATCTCCAACAACTTGAACCTCGTCATGAAACGGCTCACCACGATCAACGTCGTACTCATGGTACCCACCCTGATCGCCAGTTTCTTCGGTATGAACCTGGAGCTGAACACCACGATCTTCAACTGGACCTTCCTGATCGTCATACTGGTATCTCTGGCGCTGACTGCCGTCACCACCATTGTATTCTTCAAGAAAAAATGGTTCTGACCGACACACTGATCATCTACAACCCCACCTCCGGACGCGGTGACAAACGCCGGTGGGTGGATGCAGCCGCCGAACGCCTTTCGGCCGGCGGCCGTGTGGAAACCGCCGCAACCCAGTACCGCGGACACGGACGCGAACTCGCCCAAGCCGCCGTACAGCAGGGCATAGGCCGGATTGTCGCCGTAGGCGGCGACGGTACCGTCAACGAAATCGCCGGCGTCACCGCCCCGGCCGGAACCCCGCTGGGCATCCTGCCCATGGGATCGGGCAACGGACTGGCCCGCGAACTGGGACTGCCCGTACACCACATGGACCGCTGCATCGGCATCATCGCCGACGGCAACATCCGCCGGGTGGACTACGGCACCGCCGACGGCCGCCCCTTCTTCTGCACCTGCGGCAGCGGCTACGACTCCGAAGTGGCCGCCGGATTCGCCCGAAGCAGACTGCGCGGCTTCGGCCCTTACCTGCAACTGTGCGTCGAAAGCTTCTTCAATCTGCCCCAGCGGCCCTATACCGCCGAAATCGACGGCCAGACCTACCGCTTCGAAACCGTCGAATTCAACTGCGCCAACATCAAGCAGTTCGGTTTCGGTGCCGAAATCGCCCCGCTCTCCGACCTGGCCGACGGCACGCTCAACCTGACCGTCCTGCCCGCCATGAACCTGGGGCGTGCCCTGCGTTTCGGAGCCGCACTTTTCACCAAACGGCTGCACCGGATGCCCGGTGTCACCACCCTTCCCTTCCGGGAAATGACGCTCCGCCTGCCGGACGACGCCACCTTCCACCTCGACGGCGATGCCACCGAAGTTCCAAGAGAACTGAAAATCAACTGCATACCCGGAGGATTGCGCGTTTTCGCCCCGAAGTTTGCCTAACGGTTTTGTCAATAAAAAGGCGGCATCCGTATTCCAAATCCGAAAAAATAAAAGTACATTTGCGTCGGTAAAAACTAGACACAAATGGAAAAAGACCTCCTCGCTCAAGTACGAGCCAAAGCCCAGACCTGGTTGGACGGAAATTATGATGCCCAAACCAAGGCCAAAGTACAAGCCATGATGGACGCCGCCGACACGACGGAGCTCATCGAATCGTTCTACAAAGACCTCGAATTCGGAACCGGCGGTCTGCGCGGCATCATGGGTGCCGGCAGCAACCGGATGAACATCTATACCGTGGGTGGTGCCACGCAAGGCCTGGCCAACTACCTCAAGAAGAATTTCGCCGGCAGGCAGATCAGCGTAGTGGTCGGTCACGACTGCCGCAACCAGAGCCGCCTGTTCGCAGAGACGACCGCCAACATCTTTTCGGCCAACGGCATCAAGGTATATCTCTTTGAGAATCTGCGCCCGACGCCCGAAATCTCCTTCGCCATCCGGCACCTCAAGTGCCAGAGCGGCGTAGTTGTAACCGCCAGCCACAACCCCAAGGAATACAACGGCTACAAAGCCTATTGGGAGGACGGTGCCCAGGTGATTGCCCCGCACGACACGAGCATCATCGCCGAAGTGGGCCGCATCAAGAGCATTGACGACATCAAGTTCCAGGGCAACCCCGCCCTCATCCAGACCATCGGTGAGGACGTGGACAGCGTGTTCCTCGAAAAAATCTCGAAACTGACGCTCTCGCCCGAAGCCATCCGTCGCAACAAGGACATGAAGATCGTCTATACCCCCATTCACGGAACCGGTGCGACGCTCATTCCGCGTGCGCTGAAAATGTACGGCTTTGAGAACATCATCGACGTACCCGAGCAGAACGTACTGAGCGGCGACTTCCCGACCGTAAAGTCGCCCAACCCCGAAGAACCCGCCGCCCTGAAGATGGCCGTAGAGAAGGCGCAGGCCACCGACGCCGAACTGGTGATGGCCTCCGACCCGGATGCCGACCGTATGGGCATCGCCGTCAAGAACGACAAGGGCGAATGGGTGCTCTGCACGGGCAACCAGACCGCCATCCTCTTCACCTACTACCTGCTGCGCCGCTGGTCGGAGCTGGGTCGTCTCAATGGGAAACAATACATCGTCAAAACGATTGTGACCACCGAGATGATGGCCGCCATTGCCGCCAAATTCCAGGTCCCCTACTTTGACTGCTACACCGGCTTCAAGTGGATTGCCAACGTCATGCGCGAGCAGGAGGGCCAAATGGAGTACGTAGGCGGCGGCGAGGAGAGCTACGGCTTCCTCGTGGAGGACTTCGTCCGCGACAAGGATGCCGTATCGGCCTGCGTCATGATGGCCGAAATCGCCGCCTGGGCCAAAGACCAGGGCAAAACCATCTACACCCTGCTGCAGGACATTTACCTGGAGTTCGGTTTTTCGAAAGAGAAGGGAATCTCCGTGGTCAAGCAGGGCAAATCGGGTGCCGAGGAGATCAAGCAGATCATGACCGGCCTGCGCAGCGATCCCCCCAAGGAACTCGCCGGTTCGAAGGTGGTCACCATCAAGGACTACGCCTCGCTCCGCATGATCGACCTGCTGTCGGGCGAGAACGAGACGCTCGACATGCCGGAAACCTCCAACGTGCTGCAATTCTTCACCGAAGACGGTTCGAAGGTATCGGTGCGTCCCTCCGGTACGGAACCCAAAATCAAATTCTACATCGAAGTCAAGCTGCCCCTCGCCTCGATCGCCGACTACGACAAGGTGAACGCCGCAGCCGAAGCCAAGGTGGAAGCCGTTAAGAAATCGTTGAGACTCTAATACGTTATCATGAGCATGAAACACCAATTGAGAAGCGCTCAATGCACCGAAGGCCGCCGTATGGCCGGAGCGCGCGCCCTCTGGGTAGCCAACGGCATGAAGAAAGAGCAGTTGGGCAAACCCGTTATCGCCATCGCCAACTCCTTTACACAGTTTGTCCCCGGCCATGTGCACCTGCACGAAATCGGCCAGGAAATCAAGCGGGAGATTGAAAAACTGGGGAGCTTTGCCGCCGAATTCAATACCATCGCCATTGACGACGGCATCGCCATGGGCCACGACGGCATGCTCTATTCGCTGCCCAGCCGCGACATTATCGCCGACAGCGTGGAATACATGGTCAATGCCCACAAGGCCGACGCACTGGTGTGCATCAGCAACTGCGACAAGATCACGCCGGGTATGCTCATGGCCACCATGCGTCTGAACATTCCGACCGTATTCGTGTCCGGCGGACCGATGGAAGCCGGTGAGTGGGGCGAGAAACGCCTCGACCTCATCGACGCCATGATCCAATCGGCCGATCCGAGCGTCAGCGACGCCGATGTGGAGCAGGTGGAACGCAACGCCTGTCCGGGTTGCGGCTGCTGCTCCGGCATGTTCACCGCCAACTCGATGAACTGCCTGAATGAAATTCTCGGCCTGGCCCTGCCCGGCAACGGCACCATCCTGGCCACCCACGTCAACCGCCGCCGGCTGTTTATGGACGCCGCCCGCCTGATCGTGGAGAACGCATACAAATACTACCGCGACGGCGACGAGAGCGTACTGCCGCTCAACATCGCCACCCGCGATGCCTTCCTCAACGCCATGACGCTCGACATCGCCATGGGAGGATCGACCAATACCGTACTGCACCTGCTCGCCGTGGCCAACGAGGCCGGTGTCAACTTCACCATGGACGACATCGACAGCCTTTCGCGCCGTGTACCCTGCCTGTGCAAAGTGGCACCCAACACGCAGAAATACCACATTCAGGACGTCAACCGCGCCGGCGGCATCCTGGGCATTATGGAATGCCTGCAGCAGGGCGGTCTGATCCGTCCGGGAACCCACCGCGTGGACGGACGCACCCTGGGCGAGGCCATTCAGGCCTACAGCATCACGGGCAGCACCGTTTCGGACGAGGCCAAACGTATTTACAGCAGTGCGCCGGGACGCCGGTTCAACACCGAACTGGGTTCGCAGGACGCCACCTACCGGGAATTCGACACCGACCGTGCCGAAGGTTGTATCCGCGACCTGCAGCACGCTTACACGAAAGACGGCGGACTGGGTGTCCTGAAGGGAAACCTGGCCATCGACGGCTGCGTCATCAAGACGGCCGGTGTGGACGAGAGCATCTGGCACTTCCGCGGCCAGGCCGTCGTGTTCGACTCGCAGGAAGCTGCCTGTGAAGGCATCCTGGGCGGCAAAGTAAAAGCCGGCAACGTAGTGGTTATCACACACGAAGGTCCCAAAGGCGGTCCGGGTATGCAGGAAATGCTCTACCCCACCTCCTACATTAACTCCATGCACCTGGGCAAAGCCTGCGCGCGGATCACCGACGGTCGTTTCTCCGGAGGCACCTCCGGCCTGAGCATCGGCCACATTTCGCCCGAGGCCGCCGCCGGCGGCAACATCGGACTGGTGGAGGACGGCGACTGGATCTGCATCGACATCCCCTCGCGCAGCATTGTGCTGGAGGTGGACGATGCCGAACTGCAGCGCCGCCGGCAGGCCGAACTGGCCCGCGGCAAGGACGCCTTTGCGCCCAAGCACCGCAACCGGACCGTTTCGAAAGCCCTGCGCGCCTACGCCAGCAACGTCAGCTCGGCCGACAAGGGAGCCATCCGGCTGATTGACTAAACCGGAAGACCCATAAGAACAGAACGATAATTTTGCGATTTTAATCAGCATACCGAAAAAATGACAGGAAAGATGACCGGTGCCACCGCCCTGATGGAAGCCCTCCTTTACGAAGGAGTGGATACCGTCTTCGGCTATCCGGGAGGCGCCATTACCCCCGTATTCGACGCCATGTACGACTACATGGAGAAGTTCCACTATGTACTGACACGCCACGAGCAGGGTGCCACCCATGCCGCCCAGGGCTATGCCCGGGTTTCCGGGAAACCGGG
>JAGDAS010000152.1 GCA_017959385.1 Paludibacteraceae bacterium | reverse complement strand
GACGATGATGTGGACGGTTTCATCGTGCAACTGCCTTTGCCCAAGCACATTGACGAACAGAAAGTAATCGAAGCCATCGACTATCGCAAGGACGTGGACGGTTTCCACCCGCTCAATGTAGGGCGTACTTCCATCGGCCTGCCTTCGTTCGTATCGGCTACGCCGGCCGGTATCGTTGAATTGCTCAAACGCTATCAGGTACCCACGGCTGGCAAACATTGTGTCATCATCGGCCGCAGCAACATTGTCGGCAAGCCAGTAGCCACACTGATGATGCAGAAGGGCATGGACGCCACCGTTACCGTTTGTCACAGCAAAACCGCCAATATCAAAGAGATCTGTCTTTCGGCAGATATTATCATCGCCGCCATGGGGCGTCCCAATTTCGTAACAGCCGATATGGTGAAGGAGGGGGCAACCATCATTGATGTCGGCACCACACGGGTGCCCGACGCCAACGCTCCCAAGGGATTCAAACTCACGGGCGATGTCAAATTCGACGAGGTGGCGCCCAAGTGCGCTTTCATCACGCCGGTTCCCGGCGGTGTGGGCCCCATGACCATTTGCAGTCTGATGAAGAACACGCTGCTGGCCGGTCAGGGCTTGATGAAGAACCGGTAATCTTATTTTTTGCGGTTGGCACCGCGCGATTCATAACGGTGGGACACGCGTTTCGGCGCGGTTTCACCGTTTTTGTCGCCTTTCCGGTCGCCTTTGACATCGCCCAGTCGGATGCCTCGGGCCCGTTCGTGCGTGGCAAAGGCATTGTAGAGTTTGCCGACATCTTTTTTGCGTACGCTGAAAAAAGTGAAGCGGGGAGCGATGTCGATGTTGCCCACGGCTATGGTGCGGTCGCCGGTAATGTCGTTGATGAGTCCGAGCAGGCGCTTGGGTTCGAATTTGTCCAACCGCCCCTTGTCGATTTTCAGCCGCACTTCATCGGCGGAACCGGTCATGCGGCCGCGTGTATCCTCCCGTTTCTCCTTCGGATTTTTCCGTTTGCGCTCCACCTGTTCGTTGAGGTCGGCCGAATCGTGGTAATCGTGGATGAAACGGCCGGCTTCGAGCGTCATGATGCGTCGGATCAGCTCTTCTTTCGACAAATCCTCCAGCATTTCGTAAACGGGCTTCATGTAGGGATCCATGCGGGTGTCGGCTTCGACCGACTGCAGGCGCAGGCCCCAGTGCAGCATCTGGCGCTGGCAGATGTCCAGACCGGTAGGAATGGCGATTTGTACAAACTCACGGTGAATGGCTTTCTCAATGGCATGGATGGCTTTGATCTCGCGTGTGGTGACCAGTGCGATGGAAATGCCCTCTTTGCCGACCCGGCCGGTACGTCCGCTGCGGTGCGTGTAAGTTTCGGGATCCCCCGGCAGGTTGTAATGGATCACATGGGTCAGGTTGTTGACATCCAGTCCGCGCGCGGCCACATCGGTCGCCACCAGAATCTGCAGGTTGTGGATGCGGAACCGGTTCATGACACTGTCGCGGGCTACCTGGGTGAGGTCGCCGTGCAACGCGTCGGCATTGTAGCCGGCCGCCATCAAGCCGTCCGCTACGTCTTTGGTTTCCTGCCGGGTGCGGCAGAAGACGATGCCATAGATATCGGGATGGTAGTCGAGCAGGCGTTTGAGCGTTTCAAAACGTGCCTCACGGGGAATGACCACACAGAGGTGTTGAACGCTTTGGGCCGCCTCACCGCGGGTGCCGACCACGATTTCGTGTGCATTGCGCATGTAGCGGCCGGCGATTTGGGCGATTTCACGGGGCATGGTGGCCGAAAAGAGCAGAATGTCGCGTTCGGCGGGAAGTTGGGCCAGAATGGTGTTGATGTCGTCCAGGAAACCCATGTTGAGCATTTCGTCGGCCTCGTCGAGCACCAAACGCCGTACTTGGCTGAGCTGCACTTTCTTACGTTCAATCAAGTCGAGCAGGCGGCCGGGGGTGGCCACCAGGATCTGCGGGGTGCGGTCCAGTTGCTTCAGCTGGCGCCGGATATCCTCGCCACCATAGACGGCTACAATGTGCACCGACGGCATCCGGGCGGCGTATTTCCGCAATTCACCGGCAATTTGAACACACAGCTCGCGCGTGGGCGAGAGCACCAGGGCCTGGGTGCCCGAACCGTCCGAATCCAGCAGCTGCAACAGGGGCAGGCCGAAGGCGGCGGTTTTGCCCGTGCCGGTCTGTGCCAGACCGATCACGTCGCCTCCATGCTGCAACACATGGGGAATCATGGCTTCCTGAATGGGAGAGGGGTGTTCAAAACCGAGGGTCTGGACGGCAGCAAGCAGTTCCGGCCTGAGGCCGAGCGAGTCGAAAGTGGTCATAAATGATGCAATAACGGCCGCAAAATTAAGGATTTTTCAGCGAATTCCCCCTTATGTGCGATTATTTGTGCGAAAAGTCGGATTTTACGGATATTTTTTCGTATTTTTGTATGATTATTGCGATACTGTATATGGAAAGCAAAACGCGTAAGAAAAACGAGGGCGGACGGGGTCCGCTGACCTGGGTGAAAGTGCTGTGGATCTTGTTTGGCGCGGCGGTGTGCGCCGTGGTGTTGATGTTCACCCTCATTTCCTATGGTGTAATCGGCTATATTCCTGATATTGAAGAGTTGCTGAATCCGAAGAACAAGTATGCCACCGAACTCTACTCCTGCGACGGGCAGCAGATCGGACGCTTTTTCTACGGGCAGGACAACCGGGTTGCCGTTTCCTACAACCACATTTCCCCCTACATGGTCAATGCGCTGGTGGCTACCGAGGACGCCCGCTTCTTCGAGCATTCGGGCGTGGACCTGAAGGCCCTGTTCCGCAGCATTATCTTCCGCGGCCTGCTCCGCCAGAAGAGCGCCGGCGGCGGCAGTACCATTACGCAGCAGCTGGCCAAACAGCTTTATTCGCCTACGGCGGAAAGCATGTTCCAGCGCGCTTTGCAGAAGCCCATCGAGTGGGTGATCGCCGCCAAGTTGGAGAAATACTACACGAAGGAGGAGATCATCGCCATGTATCTCAACCAGTTCGATTTCCTGAACAACGCGGTGGGAATCAAATCGGCCGCCCAGGTCTATTTCAACACCACCCCCGACAAACTCAACCTGGAGCAGTCGGCCATGCTGGTGGGTATGTGCAAGAACCCGTCCTACTACAACCCCAACCGGTTTTCCGAAAGGACCGAACAACGGCGCAACACCGTGCTCAACCAGATGGAGAAATACGATTACATCACGGAAGCGGTATGCGATTCGGTAAAAGCCATTCCGCTGCAACTGGATTTCAACCGTCTGGACCACCGAAGCGGTGCGGCGCCTTACTTCCGTGAACACCTGCGCATGATGATGACGGCCAAGAAACCGCAGCGGTCCAACTACGCCGATTGGCAGAAGCAGAAATACAAAGAGGACTCGCTGGCCTGGCGCGACAATCCGCTCTATGGTTGGTGCAACAAGAACTTCAAGCCGGACGGAACCCCCTACAACATCTACACCGACGGTCTGCGGATCTACACCACCATCGACTCGCGTATGCAGCGCTATGCCGAGGAGGCGGTCGAAGAGCATATCACCAACGATTTGCAGAAAGCGTTCTTCAAGGAGAAAAAAGGCAAATCGTACGCTCCGTTCTCCAGCGAACTGACGCCGGAGGAGGTGGATGCGGTGATGGAACGCTCCAAACGGCAGTCTGAACGCTACATCAAGCACCGCCGGGCCAAGCTGTCGCAGCAGGAGATTGACAAATTGTTCAACACACCGACATCCATGCGCGTTTTCAACGGTCGGGAAATGGTCGATACCACCATGACCCCGATGGATTCGATCCGTTGGGACAAATTCTTCCTGCGTTGCGGCTTTATGTCGATCGATCCTTACAACGGCCATGTGAAGGCCTATGTGGGTGGTCCGAATTTCACGCAGTTCCAATACGACATGGTCAATGTGGGCAAACGGCAGGTCGGATCGACCATCAAGCCCTTCCTCTACACGCTGGCCATGGAGGCCGGCATGGATCCCTGCGACGAAGTGCCCAATGTGCAACCCACTTTTTACCTGGGTGACGGAGAGACCTGGTCGCCCCGCAACGGTTCCGACAAACGGGTGGGTGAGATGGTGACGCTCCGCTGGGCGTTGTCGCAGTCCAACAACTGGATTTCGGCCTATCTGATCCGTGAGCTCAATCCGCAGTCGCTCGTCAAGCTCATGCACAGTTTCGGCATTCAGAGCGATTTGGACGCCGTATATTCCCTCTGCCTGGGACCGGCCGAGGTGTCGGTCAAGGAGATGGTTGATGCCTATACGACATTCGTCAACAAGGGCATCCGGGTGGATCCCATGTATGTAACCCGTATCGAGGACAACAAGGGCAACGTGTTGGCCACCTTCACTCCGCAGATGCACGAAATCATCAGCCAGGAAACCTCCTACAAGATGCTTTCCATGCTGCAGGCGGTGGTCAACGAGGGTACGGGCGTCCGGTTGCGTTTCCGCTATGACTTCCGCGGCCAGATCGGTGGCAAGACGGGTACCACGCAGAACAACTCCGACGGCTGGTTTATCGGCGTCACGCCGCAACTGGTATCGGGTGCCTGGGTGGGCGGCGAGGACCGCAGCATCCACTTCGACAGCATGGCCGAAGGGCAGGGTGCCTCCATGGCCCTGCCGATATGGGCATTGTATATGAAGAAAGTCTATGCCGACCCGACACTGGGCTACAGCGACGACACTGCCTTCGACATACCTGTTGAAACGCTCAGCCGCTACAGTTGCAAAACGCGCAAGGCCACGACCACCAAAGAAACCAATTCCGACCAAATTTTCGGCGATGAGTTCTAAGTTACGCATAGGATGGTGGGTGGCTGTCGCACTGGGGATGGCCTCGTGTGTCACGCCCCGCCGCACGCATTACCTGCAAGAGGCCGATCACGGCATCGCCTCCTATCCGCAGGTTTATACACCGGTGGATTACCGCATTCAGAAGAATGACGAACTCAATATCCGGGTGGTGACGCTCGATCCCGAATCGAAGAAGATTTTCAACACCTCGCCCAACGGCCAGACACAAAGCAGCAACAACTCGCAGCGCGGACTTTATACCTACACGGTTTACGACGACGGCAACATCGATTTCCCGTACCTGGGCGCCGTTTCGGTGGAGGGTAAAACCACCCGCGAGGCCAAGCAGCTGCTCGAAAAGCAACTGCACGACTATGTCAAGGACTGTTCGGTCGAGGTGCGCCTGACCAACAGCTACTTCAACCTGCTCACGGAAGCGGGCGCCGGCCGGTATCCCATCACCAAGGAGAAGATGACTGTATTCGAGGCGTTGGCGGTAGGAGGTGACTTGGGCCAGTATTCCGACCGCAAACGTGTCAAAATCATCCGGGAGCAACCCGACGGTACGACAACGGTCAAGGAATTCGACCTGCGCAGCAAGGCCATTATCGGCTCCGAATACTATTACATCCAACCCAACGACATTTTGTACGTACCGGCATTCAAGGGGCAGTTCTTCCGCATCAACTCCTTCCTGACGGCCCTGGGCATTACTTCGTCCACCATTTCGTTCGGCATGTTGGTTTACACCATTGTCAAAGCCTGTTTACCCAAAAAATGAAACGGATTATTCACATAGTGCTTGGATGCTGCCTGCTGCCGGTGGTCTGCGGCTCGTGCATTACCACGAAGTCCAATTCGTATCTGCAGACCAACGACAAACTGCCGCAATACACCAAAGCGGAGTACAAGGAATACCGGTTGCACCCCAATGACCAGCTGCGTATGCGGGTGCTGACCCTCAACGACGAAGCGCAGTCCATCTACAGCAACGGCAATCAGTCATCAACGACCACTTCTTACGACACCTATCGGATCTACGATGACGGAACGGTCGATCTGCCTTTCCTCAACGGTGTGCAGGTGGCCGGACTGACACTGCGGGAGGCGGCGCACAAGATTCAGGATACGCTGCAGACCATGATTCCCGATGCCATGGTCAAACTGGCTATGGCCAACGAACAATTCTATTTTGTCGGAGAAGGGCACAGCGGCGCCTATTCGTTCTACAAGGAGCGGCTCAACATCTTCCAGGCGCTGGCGCTGGTCGGCGACATGAAGGCCAACGGTGACCGCCGGCGCATCCGCATTGTCCGTCCGGACCCCGAGGGCGGGTTGCCGGAAATCCGGGAATTCGACCTGCGCAGTGCGTCCATTATTGATTCCGAATATTATTACATATATCCCAACGATGTCATCTATGTTTCGTCGATCAAAGGCAATTTCTTCAAAGTGGAGAATTACAGTTCGACGGTCGGGACGTTGAGCACCTCGCTCAGTTTCCTGGTGACGGTGATCAATCTGGGATTGTCATTCTAACGAAGCAACATGGAAGAGAACAAGACTACCCAAAATGCCTTTTCCGAAGACGACAGCACGTCGAAGGTGGACTGGCGCGCCTGGACGCTGCGCTTTGTCAAGTCGTGGTATTGGTTTGTGCTGTCGCTGGCCGTTTTCATGAGCATCGCCTACCTGAAGAACCGGAGTTGGAAACCGCGTTATGTGTCCAATGCACTGGTAATCATTGAGGAAGGCAAGGGGATGCTGGGATCCACCTCGTCGCTTATGCAGGGTTTCAGCGTGGAAAAAGCCTACCGCAACGTCAACAACCAGGTGATCATGTTCGGCTCCAACGACCTGATCCGCCGGGTCATCGACCAGCAGCCCGACCTGACCGTCGATTACTACACGCACGGCCGGTTCCGTTCCACCAATCTCTACAAGCAGTCGCCCATTCGCATTGAGCACGAATACATCGCTCCGCAGTCCTACAACCGCGAATTCCGGCTGGAGGATCTGGGCGGTGACAAATTCCGCATTTCGGCCGAAGCCACCAAAAAACTGCCGGAAATGTCGTTGGAGGGGGTCTATGACGAGGAAATCAGCACCTCACACTTCTTTCTGAAAATATCCAAAACCTCTTTTTACCGGGAGGGAATGGCGCTCTATTTCAAGTTGTACGATCCCGAACAACTCACCGCCGCCTATTCGTCGAAATTGTCGTTCGACTTCCTGATGAAGGGCTCGTCGGTGGTCAAAGTAGGCATCACGGGCGAAGTGCCGCAACGCGATTGCGACTTCCTCAACGGCCTCTGCGACGAATTCCTGGCCGACAACCTCAACCGCAAGAACGACGCCGCCATCAAGACGGTGGACTTTATCGATGCGCAGATGGAGGTGTTGACCGATTCGCTGCGCATTTCGGAGAACAAACTGAAGAACTACAAGGCCAACAATTTCGTCGTGGCCTCGTCGGGTGGTTCCACACTCATGTCGGAATACATTCAGCTCGACGCGCTCCGCAGCGAACTCCGCCTGCAGGAAAGTTACCTGACCTACCTGTCGAACTACCTGAAGACCGGAACCGACGAGGAGTCGATTGTGGCGCCGGTCAACATGGGCATCAACGACCCCAACCTGTCCGCTCTGGTGGGCAAACTGACCGATCTGCAGTTCAAACGCAAGGAAGTGGGCGAGAAGAGCCCGCTTTACGCCAAATATTCGCGTGAGATGGACAACATCAAGATCCAATTGGACGAGGTGCTTTCCAACCTGAAGGCTTCGCTGACCATCCGCAAGCAGGATCTTGACGAGCGAACCGCCCGCATGAATGAGGAGATGCAGACCATTCCGTACAAGGAACAGCAGTTTGCCAACATTCAGCGTGAGTTCAAACTCAATGACAATTTCTATACCTTCCTGATGCAGAAACGAGCCGACGCACAGATTCAAAAGGCCTCCAACTCGCCCGACAACATCATTCTCGACCGCGCCCGGATGTCGGGCATCACCAACAGCGGCGAGAAGAAACGCACCTATACCACCTTCCTGCTGCTGGCGCTGGCTTTGCCCGCCGCCTTCATTTTCCTCAAGGAAATACTGGTAACCGTGATCCGCACCGAGCAGGAAGTGATCTCCCTTTCGGAAAATGCCTACACGATCGGCGGTGTGGTACGCCACACCCATCACCGTTCGCCCATCATGGTGATCAACCATCCGAAATCGGCGGTGACGGAGGCTTTCCGTATTTTGCGTACGCGTATAGAATTCAAAACCGGCAAATCGGAACGCCTGTGCACCATGATCACCTCCACACAGTCCGGCGACGGCAAAACCTACATTGCTGCCAATATGGCCGCCGTATTCGCCCTGACGGGCCGGAAAACCCTGCTCATCGACATGGACTTGCGCAAACCCAGCGTACAGATGACCCTCTCGCTGCGTGTGGAGCAGGGGTTGAGCGCCTATTTGAGCGACGAGGTGGATGATTGGCACAAAGTGGTGGTAACGGAAACCAAGTATGGTTTTGACGTGCTTCCGGTCGGTGTCATCCCACCCAATCCCGGCGAGCTGATCAAATCGGCCAGGATGAAGGAGCTTATGGAAGCACTCAAAAAGGAATACGATTACATTGTCATCGACACGTCGCCCATCGGTCTGGTGGCCGATGCCTACGCACTCACCGACAGTGTGGACATTATCCTATACAGCATCCGCTGCGAACGGACGAACAAGTCGTTCTTCAAGGCATCGGTGGGCCAGATGCGGAGCAACGGTATCCGGAACATGCTGCTGGTATTCAACGACGTGAATTTTAAGAAAATGGAATATTCGCACTACTACGACGGCTACGGTTCCTACGGAGCCTACGGCGCCTATTACGGCAACACCAAAGCCAACCGCAAGTTGCGCGACGATTATTTTGAAGGAAATGACATTTAGTATTTATGGAAATGGAACGTAAAATTGCGGTAGTCGGTTTGGGCTATGTGGGTTTGCCACTGGCCATTGAGTTCGGTAAGAAATACCGTACACTGGGATTTGACATCAATGCGGCGCGCGTGGCGGAGTTGGAACGGGGCGAGGATCATACGCTCGAAGCTGACTTGAAGGGCATGCAGGAAGCTGTCAAACTGTACATGGACAACACGGGGATCGGCCTGAGTTTCGCCAACTACCCGGAGAAGCTGCGCGATTTCAACACCTATATAGTAACGGTGCCCACGCCCATTGATTCGTTCAACCAACCGGATCTGTCGCCGCTGTTGCAGGCATCGGCCATGATCGGATCCGTGCTTAAGCCGGGCGACATCGTCATCTACGAATCGACGGTATATCCGGGGTGTACGGAAGAGGACTGCGTGCCCGTGCTGGAAGCCAAGTCCAAACTGAAGTTCAACCGGGACTTCTTCTGCGGTTATTCGCCGGAGCGAATCAATCCGGGCGACAAGGAGAATACGCTGACCAAAATCAAGAAAATCACATCGGGATCCACGCCCGAAACCGCCGAGACGGTCGATGCACTGTACCGCTCCATCATTATGGCCGGTACGCACAAGGCGCCCAGCATGAAGGTGGCCGAAGCCGCCAGGGCGATTGAGAACGCCCAACGCGACCTCAACATCTCCTTTATGAACGAGCTGGCACTCATCTTCGACCGGGTGGGGATTGATACCAACGATGTGATCGATGCCGCCGGCACCAAATGGAACTTCAAGAAATACCGTCCGGGCCTGGTGGGAGGGCATTGCATCAGTGTGGATCCCTATTATCTGGTGCACAAAGCCAACGCACTGGGCTACAACCCGCAGGTGATCCAGTCGGGCCGCCGTGTGAACAACTCCATCGCCAAGTTCATCGCCGACAAGACCGTGAAGCTGATGATACAGAAGGAACACAAGATCAAGGGGGCGAAAGCGTTGCTGCTGGGTATCACCTTCAAGGAAAACTGTCCGGACATCCGCAACACCAAGGTGGTGGACATCTACCGCGAAATGCGTGAGTTCGGTGTGGATGTGGATGTATTCGATCCCTGGGCCGATCCGAAGGCGGTCAAAGCCGAACTGGGCATCGACCTGGTGGACTGGGTGGATCCGGATAAGACCTACCAGGCGGTGATCGCCGCTGTGGCGCACCAGCAGTTTGCGGAAATCGATTTCACCCGATACCGGCAGCAGGGGGCCGTAATTTTCGACGTCAAGGGATTTGTGGACCGGACATTGGTGGACGCCCGTTTGTAAACATACAGAACATGAATATTGCAGTAGTAGGAACCGGTTATGTCGGATTAGTGACGGGCACCTGTTTTGCCGAAATGGGCAGTTGTGTGACCTGCATCGATGTGGACGCCGCTAAAATCAGCCAGCTTCAGGCCGGTGGCATTCCCATATACGAGCCCGGCCTTCAGGAAATGGTTCGGCGCAACAGCGCCGAAGGCCGTCTGCGTTTCAGCACCTCACTCGCCGAAGTGATTCACGAGGTTGAAATCGTATTCTGCGCCGTGGGAACCCCGCAAAGGGAAGACGGAAGCGCCAATTTGGATTATGTGCTTTCCGTTGCTTGCGAATTTGGTAGTCTGATTACCAAACCAACACTATTCGCAACCAAGAGCACCGTACCGGTCGGCACCTGTCATTTGATTCGTCAAACCATTGAGGCCGAACTGAAAAAGCGGGGGGTGAAGGTGGATTTCGACCTGGCTTCCAACCCCGAATTCCTCAAAGAAGGCGACGCCATCAAGGACTTTATGAGCCCCGACCGGGTAGTGGTGGGGGTGGACAGCGAGCGTGCCCGCGAACTGATGGCCAAGCTCTACCGGCCGTTTTTGCTCAACAATTTCCGCGTCATCTTCATGGATGTGGCCTCGGCCGAAATGACCAAACACGCCGCCAACGCGATGCTGGCCACGCGTATCAGCTTCATGAATGACATGGCCAACCTTTGCGAACGGGTCGGTGCCGACATCAACGCCGTACGCCGCGGTATCGGAACCGACCTGCGTATCGGTGGCAAGTTCCTCTATGCGGGCTGCGGCTACGGCGGTTCGTGCTTCCCCAAGGATGTGCGCGCACTGTCGCAGGTAGGGCGCGCCTTAGGTCATCCGCTGCGGGTGCTCGAGGCGGTCGATGCCGTTAACGAAGACCAGAAACACGTGTTGGCCGCCAAGGTGCAAAAACATCTGGGCCAACTGGAGGGCAAACACATTGCCGTGTTGGGATTGGCCTTCAAACCCAATACCGACGACATCCGCGAGGCTCCGTCGCTTACGCTCATCGATGACCTGCTTGCCGCCGGCGCGTCGGTGAAGGCGTTTGATCCTGTGGTCAAAAAGACCACCCGCGCCATTGCATACGCCGACGACCTGTACGATGCGGTAAAGGATGCCGACGCCATGGTACTGGTGACCGAATGGAAGGCCTTCCGTATGCCGGATTGGAAACGCATCCGCAATTTGATGCAAACGCCGGTCATTATTGACGGCCGCAATATCTACGACGCTTCGGAATTGCGCGAAGCCGGGTTTATCTATGAAGGAATCGGATAGTGGTATGAAGAAATTGGCTGTTATCGGAGCTTCGTACCTGCAACTTCCGCTGGTGGTCAAAGCCAGGGAGAACGGGCTGCGTGTGCTTTGCTTTGCCTGGGACAAGGATGCGGTCTGCAAAGAAGCCGCCGATGTGTTTTATCCGATCTCCATTGTGGAGAAGGAGGAGATTCTGGACATTTGCCGTAAGGAAAAGATTGACGGCATCTGCACCATTGCCAGTGACGTGGCGGCTCCCACGGTGGCCTATGTGGCCGGAAAGTTGGGGTTGCCGGGCAATACCTACGAGGCGGCCTGCCGGGCCAACAACAAATATCAAATGCGCGAGGCGTTCAACCGGGCCGGAGTGCCCTGTCCGCAATACCGGATGGTGACGGGATGGGACGAATCGCTCAACAGCCTGCCGCTGCCCCTGATTGTCAAACCCTCGGACCGTAGCGGCAGCCTCGGCGTCACCAAAGTGGAGCGGGTGGAGGAGCTGCAGCCGGCGGTGGAACGCGCACTGGCCTGTTCCTTCAAGCACGAAGCCATGGTGGAGGAGTTTGTGTCCGGCCGCGAAATCAGCGTGGAGTTCATTTCCTGCGGGGGAAAGCATTATCCCCTGGCCATTACCGACAAAGTGACCACCGAAGCACCGCATTTTGTCGAGTTGCAGCACCACCAACCCTCGACTTTGCCTGCCGACATGTACCGGAAAATCTACGACATTACGCAGCGGGCGCTCGATGCGCTTGGCCTGACCGACGGTGCTTCGCACAGCGAATACAAGATCACCCCCGACGGCCGGATCGCCGTGATGGAAATCGGCGGTCGGATGGGGGGCGATTTTATCGGCAGCGACCTGGTGCGCCTGTCCACCGGCTACGACTTTGTGCAAGGGGTGGTCGATGTGGCACTCGGCCGCTTTGAGCCGCCTGTCTTTGGAGAAAAAGCCTGTGCCGGCGTCTATTTCCTCTGCCGGGAAACGGCCCGTCTGCAAGCCGTTATGGACCGTGCCGACGACATTCCCGAAGTGGTCCGCTGCGAACAGACCGACCGTGAGCTGCGTCCGGTGGCCTGCAGCGCCGACCGCAGCGGCTACATAATTTACCGAAGTGAACGGAAATGGGTACCTTATGAAAAGTAAGAAGATTCTGATTATAGGTGCGGGAGCCGGGCAGGTACCTCTGATTGAGGAATCGCGGAAACGTGGATTGGAAACGCACGTTGTATCGCCCAATGGTCCATATCCCGGTATTAAGTGTGCGGATGTTTGGGTGGAGGAGGATATCTACAACAAAGATGCCTTGGTTCAGTATGCCCGTCAGCACCGGATCGACTTTGTCCTTTCCGACCAATCTGATTTTGCGGTGCCGACCGTGGCCTATATCGCCGAAAAATGCGGTTTACCCGGAAATAGAATTGTTACAGCTGAGATTTATTCGGACAAACATACCCAAAGGGACTTCTGCAGAGAACATCATTTAAATATTCCCCAATCCTTTAAGGTCGAAAACGAACAAGCTGTCGATCAGATTCCATTTGCTTTTCCCTGGGTGGTGAAACCTGCTGATTCGCAAGGGAGCCGTGGCATACGGAAATTATTCAATCTCGAGGAGGCTGTATCCGCCATACGGGACGCTTACCGATATTCCAAGAAAAGAGAAGTGGTGGTGGAGGAATATTTTCAAGGCAGAGAACTCGTTTGCGAGGGATTTGTGCTGAATGGCAAGTATTACAACATTGCATTCGGCGACCGTTTGTATTTCCATCTTGAAGATAAATTCATCCCGTCTCAAACCATTTTCCCTTCAGACATCGAAGCATCGGTTTGTGAACAAATTGTTGCCCATGAGGCCCGTTTCGCTTCTTTGGCTCAGGCGGAATTCGGCATTGTTCATTCGGAGTACCTGGTCCGTGACGGACAATTTGTGCTCGTTGAATCGGCATTGCGTGGTGGCGGTGTATATATCTCCTCTCACTTGATTCCTGCTGTGTATGAATTGAATTTGACACAGTTGTTGTTGGATTGCCTTACAGGATACAAAGAGGATGTCGAGCGGAAATTAAGCCAATCCTTACCCCAAAGAAGTTCCGCTTATGTTTGTTTTTATTTGCGCCCCGGACGCATTGCCCGTGTAGAGGGTGCAGAAGCGGTGAAGTCGGATCCGCATGTTATACAGGCGGACATTGATACGTATCAAGTTGGATTCGAGTATGGTTTGATGGAACACAAAGGCAACCGCCTTGGTCCTGTTTTGCTGGTAGCGGACAATCGCTCAGCTTTACGGGCTGAGGTGTCGCATTTGCATGACATTTACAGGATCTATTACGAAGGAGATGCTGACAATGCCATTGTGTGGGAATAAATTGAGAGGGAATAAGAAAATTGTATGAACGCAAGACTGAAAAGAACCATTACAACCATTTGCAAGATAGCTGTTACGGTTGGTATTCTGCTGTGGCTTTATTTCGGATTGGATCTCGATT
>JAGDAS010000151.1 GCA_017959385.1 Paludibacteraceae bacterium | reverse complement strand
GTATGCAAATATACGAAAACTTTCACAAGGCTGTCGTCCCCCCGGCGTTTTCCGCTGCGGAATTATTTTTTTTTATATTTTCTTGAAAAATATTTGGAGGTTCAAAAAAATGTCGTACCTTTGCATCGCTTTTCCAAAGCAAGGGCGCTTAGCTCAGCTGGTTCAGAGCGTCTGCCTTACAAGCAGAGGGTCGGGGGTTCGAATCCCTCAGCGCCCACGAAAGGAGTTCCAAACGGAGCTCCTTTTTTTTATTCGACCGGATTCCCGGCAGGCATACAACAAAAAAAAGGAGTTCCGATCGGAACTCCTTTTCTTCACACTCAATTCATTAATAAAAAAGTCCATTGCCTTCGGAGCACTTCTTGGCAGGCACCTTCTTGTAGGAAACCTTGGCCCATTCGTCCTTTTCGTTATCTTCGGCTAACTCAGCCTGCTCAGCGGCTACATAGGCTTTGATTTCGGCCGGCGTAGCCAACACCCAATAAGTCTCCTTCTCGGAATACTCGCCGTCTTCATCCATCTCATACTCCTCATAGGTCAACGCATAGCAGTGCTGCGTACCGTCGGCGCAGCTGGTCAACATCGCGGCAGCGGCGAACAGGCCGGCTACCCAAACAAAGATTTTCTTCATTTTTTTATTGTTATTTTGATTACGGGCGCAAAGATAGATTTTTTTCGGATACCTGCACGCCCTTTCCGTAAAAAAAACACTAACTTTGCGACTCACAAGAGAAGAACCTTTTTTATAGCATACAACCATGTATAGAACAAACACTTGCGGAGCGCTCCGGCTGTCGGATGCCGGACAAACCGTCACACTGGCGGGCTGGATCCAGCGTATCCGCAAAATGGGTGGCATGACCTTCGTCGATCTGCGCGACCGCTACGGCATCACGCAACTGGTGTTCAGCGACGATCTGGACCCGGAACTTTGCGGGAAAGCCAATAACGAACTGGGCCGCGAATTCGTACTGCAGGCCACCGGCCGGGTAGCCGAACGCACCAGCAAGAATCAAAACCTGCCCACCGGCGACATCGAGGTACTGGTGGAGCGTTACACCATACTCAACCGTTCGGAGATTCCGCCCTTCACCATTGAGGAGGAAACGGACGGTGGCGACGACCTGCGCATGAAATACCGCTACCTTGACCTGCGGCGCGAATGCGTACGCAAGAACCTGGAGCTGCGCCACCGCATGACCATGGAGGTACGCCGCTATCTGGACGCGCAAGGATTCCTGGAAGTAGAGACACCGATGCTGATCGGCTCCACTCCGGAGGGCGCACGCGACTTTGTGGTACCCAGCCGCATGAATCCCGGCCAGTTCTACGCCCTGCCCCAGTCGCCGCAAACGCTCAAGCAACTGCTGATGGTGAGCGGATTTGACCGTTATTTCCAGATTGTCAAGTGCTTCCGCGACGAAGACCTGCGCGCCGACCGCCAGCCGGAGTTTACACAGATTGACTGCGAAATGTCGTTTGTGGAACAGGACGACATCATCCGGCTGTTCGAGGGGATGGCACGGCACATCTTCAAGACGCTGCGTGGCATTGAACTGCCCGAATTCCGGCGCATGACCTGGCAGGACGCCATGAAATACTACGGCAGCGACAAACCCGACACCCGCTTCGGCATGCGGTTTGTAGAACTGGCGGATGTGCTGAAGGGACAAGGATTCAGCGTGTTCGACAATGCCGCCTACATCGGCGGCATCTGCGCCCCGGGAGCCGCCGGCTACACCCGCAAACAGCTGGACCAGCTGACTGAATTTGTAAAGCGTCCGCAAATCGGAGCCAAAGGCATGGTCTATGCCCGCGTGGAGGCCGACGGCCAAGTCAAGTCGAGCGTGGACAAATTCTACCCGCAGGAGGTACTGCAGCAACTCAAACAAGCCATGAACGCCCAACCGGGCGACCTCATCCTCATCCTATCGGGCGAAGATACCGCCAAGACGCGCAAACAGCTTTGCGAACTGCGTCTGGAAATGGGCAACCAACTGGGACTTCGCGACAAAAACACCTTCTCCTGCCTGTGGGTGGTGGACTTCCCCATGTTTGAATGGAGCGAGGAAGAAGGCCGTTTGATGGCCATGCACCACCCCTTCACCCATCCCAAGAACGAGGACATCGCCCTGCTCGACAGCAATCCGGCCGCCGTGCGTGCCGATGCCTACGACATGGTGATCAACGGTGTGGAGGTAGGTGGCGGATCCATCCGTATCCACGACCCCAAACTGCAGGCCAGGATGTTCGAGATACTCGGATTCACTCCCGAAAAGGCCCAGGAGCAGTTCGGCTTCCTGAGGAACGCCTTTAAATACGGTGCGCCGCCCCACGGCGGCCTGGCCTACGGCCGCGCCCGGTGGGTCAGCCTGCTGGCCGGGCTGGACAGCATCCGCGACTGCATCGCCTTCCCCAAGAACAACTCGGGCCGCGACGTCATGCTCGACGCCCCCGCCTGTCTGGATCCCAAGCAGCTGGACGAGCTGTCCCTGCGCGTGGATCTGCCCCAAGGCGAATAAACCCTGTCGGGAACATCAAAAAAGGCTTGACCGTCGGTCAAGCCTTTTTTTTGATGCGGAATCAAGCCTCCATGGGCGGCCAGGGATTGCGCAGGATGCCCGCCGCCCGCTCCATCGCCTCATGGGCTTGGGTTGCCAAGCGGTTCACCTCCTCCTTGCGGGGTTGGGTGGTATCCGGAAGGATGGGCTCGAGGATACGTACGGTCAGGCATGGCTCCTCTTTTTTGCCGAACAGGCGGTAATACCACTCCCGTTTTCGATAAATGATTACGCAAGGAACCAACGGCATATTGTATTTGTAAGCCATGGTGAAAGCGCCTTTCTGGAAAGGACGCAGTGGTTTGTACCAGTTCCATTTGACCGCTTCCGGGAAAACGTGGAACCACCAGCCGCGACGGTGGAACTCGTCGAAGGCCAGGTTGAACTGCTTCATGGCCGCCATGCCCGCCTCGACCGGCGGAATGGGAACTCCTCCCACGGCACGCAGCATGAACTGGTCCTTGGTGGCGAAATTGGGGGCGAACATCGGAATCTTGGTGTGCCGGTTGGCCCCCACTGAAACCAGCACCGCCTCGGCATCGTTGCGGTGGCAGTGATTGGCGATGGTAATGGCGCCTCCCTTCAGCTGTTTCCGATATTTGCGGAGCCATTTCCGTCCTTCGGTCTTCATACCCCAGCCCAATCGGAGACGCAGTCCCTGAATGAGATACAAAAGTACCGGATAGGCCCAAAAATGCATCCAACGCTCCCGCCAGCTGTCGTTGACAAACGGATAATGCTCATCCACGACAAAGTCACGGTCGTAAACCGGATGGTACAGACGGGTGAAGGGATCGTCCTGCGGATAGGGCCCTCCCAGTTGCGGGATGAACGTACCCGGTTCCAGCTCCATCTGTTGGTATTGAAGATTGTCAGTCTGCATATTGTAACAAAGGATTTTTAAAATGCACGGGGCGCTGGCTGCGGTCCACCCACTCAAAGTCCATGCCCAGGCTGCGGGCGGTCTGTCCGTCGGTATCCTGGCGGTCGCCCACCAACAGCACCTCCTCCGGCGCCACGCCAAGCTGCTTGAGCATACGCCGGGCCGGTTCGATGGCAGGTTTCAAGCCTCCCAACTCGGGAGCGGCGGCCAAACAGTCAAACAAGGCCGGATCCAACCCGACAGCGCGCAACCGTTCCTCCACCATGCCGTAGTCACTATAGACCGCCAGCAGCAAACCCTGCCGGCGCAGGCGTTCCAACAACGGTATCACCCATTCCTCCACCCGGTAGTGACGGCGGAGCGCCCGGATCATAACGGGCAGGTAATGCTCGAGGTACCACTTGCGGGCCTTCTCCGGATGCTCCGGGGATACAATGACGCTCAACTGAGCCAGGAACCCCTCGGCATCCCCGCAGAACACGCCGCGCAGACGTTGGACCGCTTTGCGTTCGCGGACCAGCATACGCATGTGCAGCAGCTCATGTGCAATTAAATGGCGCGGAAGCCCTGTCTTGTCGTACAGGGTCCCGTCCAGATCAAAGACAACCGCCTTGACCATTTATTCAATAACGAGTTTCTTGAACTTGGCGTGACGCTTCTCATCCTGCATCAGCAGCAGGATCTTGAACTGTCCGTCACGCGCGCCTTCCTTGATGCATTCCTCCTTGAATTTTTCGAAAGAATGCTCTACCAAACGGTGCGTCAGCGGATCTTTGACACGGAAAGAGGCCCGTTTGGCCGCATACTCGATATTCTCCTTCTTGAGCACCTCATCCACATAGTTGGTGAACTTCTCGGCATCGGCCTGCGAAACGGACTGGTCGGCGAACTCGTAGTAGAAGTGGTAGGCCGAAAGCTCCATATCGGCAAAACCGACAAAGAACTTGGTCGGCATGTTCAGCGCCTGTTCGGCATCGTGCACTGCATTGATAAACTGGCGTTCGTGCAGCTTTTCGCCCGTCATGGTGACAATCCCGTTGATCTTCTGAATCATGAACACACGGGGGGTGTTCTCAAACGGTGTGCCCACCTCGAGCAGATCGTTCATATCGTAACGGTACAAACCGGCGAAGGTCGTAACGAACGGGCAGTAACGCTTGCCCTGCTGCAATTCGTAAAGCTGCAGGAAACGACGGTCTTTGGGATCCTTCTCCAGATCCTCCTCGGCTACGAACTCGTAGTAATGCATGTGCGGGAAGAGCGTGGTGTAATCGGTATCGTCAACCACCAGGCCGAAACGGCACTCGGAAGCGAAATAACCGAACTCCTGGTTGAGCATGCCTTCGGGATAGAAATCCTTCATCTTGTCCAGGTAAACCTTGGTGTTGCCGCAGTGCCATACGTTGAGGATCTGCATATCCGGCCAATAATGCTTGGGCAGCACACGGCCGTACTGCTGTTTCAATCCGCGCAGTTCGGCGGCACGTTCGGGATTGGGCTTGAGGAAGGGGGCGCAGGCCTCCCGGATGGAAGCCGGAATATCCATGGTTTCCGACAGTGTGCCCCGTTCAATGTCATCGCACATCAGGTCATAGTACTTGTCAACCGTGTTCTGCATTTCGAGTACGGTGGACGGATTGGCGGTCACACAAAGCGTGGTGTTGAGCTCGATACCCATACGCATGATGGTGTAGTAGCGGGCCGTGTAATCCTTGATTTCATACACCTCGAATGGATTGGTGTACAACTTTTTGACAAATCCCGGACAATCGCGGCGGGTAACACCCGACACCGAACCGAATACCGTGCCGTCGGGGGCATAGCCTTCCACCGGCGTGCCTACTACGGCAATAATCTTGCCTTTGTACACCTTCGGACGGTTTTTCAGGAAATTGAACAGCCAAACCTTGGTCATCTTGCCATATACGCTGCCCATATACTCCTTGGTGATGGGAATCCATTTGGGTTCCTTGGTGGTACCGCTGGTCGTGGCGTACATAACCGGTTTGCCAGGGAAGAGGATGTCGGACTCGCCGTTCTTGTGACGCTCCACATAACCGCGCAGCGATTCGTAATCCTGGGCGCTTACCTTCTCCTGATAGCGTTTGTAGAGTTCCGTATCGTCTTGGGCTTCGAGAATCCAGGCGAAATCATGTTCTTTGCCATACACTGTATCCTTGGCATAGGAAAGGATGCGGCGCAGGGTCTTCTCCTGCGACTTGCGCGGATTCTTACTTGCTTTCTTCAATTTCAGGTACTGGATACCGCCGGCCATACCGAGCAGGAAATCGGGTACAAAAGAATTGCCTAACTTTTCCATGACTTATGTGATAAATAAAGTTGATTTCCGCTGCAAAGGTACAAAATAAACGGCAAAGCGGACAACTTCGCCGGCAAAGTTGTTGACAGTCTCCGCCGCAAATGCCTTCAGACCGGGTCAGAGGCGGGTTCGGCGGGATGCCGGCGGTCCCAGTAGGAAAACAGCGCGGCCAGCACCGTTCCAGAAATGGAGTGCCAAGCGCAACTGATGGCGCATGGTACGACCGCCAAAGGCTGCGCCGTAAAGAACTGCGATGCCAGTACGGTGGCCAGACCGGCGTTCTGCATCCCCACCTCGATGGAGACGGTACGGTTCTTGGCGCGGGAGAATCGGGCCAGCATACCCGTCAGATAACCGGTCAGGTAACCCAGCGTATTGTGACAGAACACCACAAAGAAAATCCAAAAGAACAGGGCCGCCCCACCCTTGACCAGGTTGTCGTGTACCAGAGCGACCACGCCGCCTACAATGCAGGCCAGCGCCAGCACACTGAAGGCCGGCATGACGGATTGTATTTTCCGAAAGGAGTCACGTGCGCCCAACAGCAGGTTCAACAGGAATCCGGCTGCCACTGGAATGATAGTGACTATCAGGATATTGACAAACATACCGACGGCATCCACCTCAATTTTTTCACCCACAATCAGCAGCACCAGCGCCGGCGTGGCCAGCGGCGCCAAGAGTGTGGAAACCGTGGTCATCCCCACGGAAAAAGCCACATCCCCTTTACACAGGTAGGACATGATGTTGCTGGACACACCGCCCGGACAGCAGCCGACCAGCACAATACCCACCGACAAGGCCGTATCCAGATGAAACAACCGGGTGAGCGAGAATGCGATGAGCGGCATGAGCGTGTATTGGGCGAAGGCTCCCAGCGCTATGTCCCAAGGCCGGCTGGCGAGCGCCTTGAAATCGGCAGTGGTCAGCGTCAGGCCCATGGTGAGCATGATGAACCCCAGCAGCGCCGTCTGCGTGTAGCCGGCCACCCAGGAGAACAACGGGGGCATCACGAAGGCCAGCAACGCTACAGCGATGATGAACCAAGGGGTATAGGTGGTCAGCAGGCGGCTGACCTTTTGCAGGAAAACCAACATAGGCGGTTGTCAATATTCATCCCACGACTTGATTTGAATATCGTCCAGGCTCATCGAACAGAAGGCCCGGATGAACGAGGTCGCCAGACGGGCGTTGGTGAACAGCGGAATGTTGAAATCGACCGCGGCGCGGCGGATCTGATAACCGTTGTCCAATTCGGTTTCGGTATAGTTCTTGGGTATGTTGACCACCATATCGAGTTCTTTGTTCTGAATCATTTCGAGCGCACCCTTCAGATGATCGGGATTCCCCTCGGCGATTTCACTGGGCCAGAGCACGCGGGTAGCCGGTATATTGTTGTCAATCAAATACTTGTACGAACCACCCGTAGCATAAAGCTCGTATCCCTTGTCGGCGAGCAGACGGCAGGCCATCAGCAGATCGGCCTTTTCGAGGGCATCGCCGGTGGAAAGCAGAATGCGTTTGGCCGGGATGGTGTGACCGACCGAAATCACCGATTTGAGCAAAGCCTCGTTGAAATCATCGCCCAGACATCCTACCTCGCCGGTGGACGACATATCCACACTGAGCATGGGATCGGCCGCCTCCAGACGGGCGAACGAGAACTGGGAGGACTTGATGCCTACATAGTCCAAGTCGAAGGCACTCTTGAGCGGCGCTTCGGGATGCAACCCGAGCATCGCCTTGGTGGCCAGCTCGATAAAATTGATCTTGAGCACCTTGGATACAAACGGGAAACTGCGTGAGGCTCGCAGGTTGCATTCGATTACCTTGATTTCGTTGTCCTTGGCCAGGAACTGGATGTTGAACGGACCGGTGATGTGCAGAGCGGCGGCAATCTGCCGGGCGATCTTCTTGATCCGGCGCGCAGTCTCCACATAGAGCCGCTGGGGCGGGAACTGGTCAGTGGCATCGCCGGAGTGCACACCGGCATACTCCACGTGCTCGGAAATGGCGTAGGCGATCACCTGACCTCCGTCGGCCACGGCATCGAACTCGATCTCCTTGCAGCGGGTCATGAACTTGCTAACCACCACCGGATGCTCCTTCGACACCTCGGCGGCCATTGACAGGAACTGACGCAGCTTGTCCTCATCGTAACATACGTTCATGGCGGCACCCGAAAGCACATACGACGGACGTACCAGTACCGGGAAACCGACACGCGCCACGAAGCGGTCCACATCCTCGAGCGTGGTCAGCTCGCTCCATTCCGGCTGGTCGATACCCAGCGAATCGACGATGCTGGAGAACTTGTGGCGGTCCTCCGCTTTGTCAATGTCCAAGGCGGAGGTACCCAAAATGGGGACATTCGCATTGTGCAGACGCAGTGCCAGGTTGTTGGGAATCTGGCCACCCACCGAAACCACCACGCCGTGCGGCATCTCCAGGTCATAGATATCCATCACCCGTTCGAACGTCAGTTCGTCAAAGTACAGACGGTCGCACATGTCGTAGTCGGTCGAGACGGTCTCCGGGTTGTAGTTGATCAGCACTCCCCGGTAACCCTGCTGCTGGATTTCCTTCAGGCAGGTCACGGAACACCAGTCGAATTCAACCGACGAACCGATGCGGTAGGCACCCGATCCGAGTACAATCACCGATTTGCCGTCCTGTTCGTATTCAATATCGTTCTTGGTACCGTTGTAGGTAAGGTACAGGTAGTTGGTTTGTGCCGGGAATTCGGCCGCCAAGGTGTCAATCTGCTTGACCACGGGCACCACGCCCGCTTTTTTGCGGTAAGTGCGCACCAGATCGGCCTGCGCATTGGCATTGCCCTGATCCTTAAATACAGCACGCTGGATTTGAAAATCGGAGAATCCCTGCTGTTTGGCCAGCCGGAGCAGTTCGACGGGCAGCCGGTCGAGCCGGTCCACCTGCTGCAGCTGCCGGTTGGTATCCATGATATTGGCCAGCTTGGAAAGGAACCAGCGGTCAATCTTGGTCAGATCGTGAATCTGATCAACGGTATAGCCCTCAGCCAACGCCTTCTCGATAACGAAGATACGGCGGTCGGTCGGTTCGCGCAACGCCTTGTCAATGTCCGCAATTTTGATTTCCTTGTTGCCCACAAATCCATGGGCGCCCTGCCCGATCATGCGCAACCCCTTCTGGATGGCCTCCTCGAAGCTGCGGCCCACGCTCATCACCTCGCCCACCGACTTCATGCTGGAGCCGATTTTGCGGGAAACGCCGTGGAACTTGCCCAAATCCCAGCGGGGGATTTTGGAGACGATATAATCCAGCGCCGGTTCGAAGAAGGCGGGGGTCGTCTTGGTTACAGAGTTCTTCAAATCAAACAAGCCGTAGCCCAATCCCAATTTGGCGGCCACAAAGGCCAGCGGATAGCCGGTCGCCTTGGAGGCCAGCGCCGAAGAACGGCTCAAACGGGCGTTCACCTCGATAACACGGTAGTCCATGGCATCGGGGTCGTAAGCATACTGCACATTGCATTCGCCCACAATGCCGATGTGCCGGACAATGCGGATGGAAAGCTCGCGCAGATAGAAATAATCCTTGTTGCTGAGCGTCTGGGACGGCGCCACTACAATCGACTCACCTGTATGAATGCCGAGCGGGTCGAAATTCTCCATATTGCAGACAGTGATGCAGTTGTCGAACTGGTCGCGCACCACCTCGTATTCAATCTCCTTCCACCCCTTGAGCGATTTCTCCACCAGCACTTGCGGTGAAAAACTGAATGCCTTTTCACATACCTCGGCCAGTTGTTCGTCGTTATCCACAAAACCGGAACCCAAACCGCCGAGCGCATAGGCGGCACGGACAATGAGCGGATACCCCAGCCTGCCGGCGGCGGCACGCGCCTCCTCCAACGATTCGGCCGGTTCGCTCTTGATGGTCTTCACGTTGATCTCGTCCAACTTCTGAATAAACAGTTCGCGGTCTTCCGTATCCATAATGGCCTGCACCGGCGTACCCAACACCTGTACATGGTTCTTCTCCAGCACACCGCTCTGGTAGAGTTCCACACCGCAGTTCAGGGCTGTTTGGCCGCCGAACGACAACAGGATGCCCTGCGGATGCTCCTTTTCGATTACCTTACGGACAAAATAGGGAGTCACCGGCAGGAAGTAGATCTTGTCGGCCACGCCTTCGGATGTTTGTACCGTGGCGATGTTGGGATGGATGAGAACTGTTTCGATGCCTTCCTCGCGCAAGGCCTTGAGGGCCTGGGAGCCGGAGTAGTCAAATTCGCCGGCCTGCCCGATCTTCAGGGCACCGGAACCCAGCAGCAGTACTTTTTGGATATGTTGGTTTTTCATGGTCGTTTACAATTGGCGGATAAACTCATCGAACAAAAATTCCGTATCGGTGGGACCGGACGAAGCCTCCGGGTGGAACTGCACGGAGAAAAAGGGTTTGGACTTGTGCCGGATCCCCTCGTTCGTGCCGTCGTTCATGTTGACGAACCAAGGCTCCCAGTCTTTGCCCAGCGTCTTGTCATCCACGGCGAAACCGTGATTCTGCGAGGTCACGAAGCAGCGGTTGGTGCCCACCATGCGGACGGGTTGGTTATGACTGCGGTGACCGTATTTGAGCTTGTAGGTGTTGGCACCGCCGGCACGCGCCAGCAGTTGGTTGCCCATGCAGATGCCGAAAATGGGTTTGTCGCCCTTCATCGCCTCCCGGATGTGCGCCACCGTCGAGGTGCAGAACTCCGGGTTGCCCGGGCCGTTGGAGATGAATAGCCCGTCGTAGTCCAGCTGGTTGAAGTCGT
>JAGDAS010000150.1 GCA_017959385.1 Paludibacteraceae bacterium | reverse complement strand
GATAGAATTCCGAATTGTGCAAGGCAAGGTAGTGGAACACGCACAGGATGTCCCGCGCCTTCATCTTGGCGATGAAGTCCGTGCGTTTCGCCAGGTCAGGGAACATGAGGTAGAACATGTGTGCGTTGTTCGTCGCGTAATCCGGAACGACCGGCAGGCTGAAGAGCCCTTGCTTCGCCATCGGCTGGAGCGCTTTGTAGTAGCATTCCCAGATTTCCTTCCGCCGGCGCTGGATGGCGTCGAGGTTCTCCAGCTGCGCCCACAGGAAAGCCGCGACGATCTCGGACGGCAGGAAGGAACTTCCCGTGTCCACCCAGCCGTATTTGTTCACCTCGCCGCGGAAATACTCGGCGCGGTTGGTTCCCTTTTCCCAAATGATTTCGGAGCGGCGGATGAACCGCTCGTCGTTGATGGCCAGCAGACCGCCCTCGCCCGCGATGATGTTCTTGGTCTCGTGGAACGAGAAGGCCGCCAAATGCCCAATGGAGCCGAGCGGACGGCCCTCGTAGTACGAATCGATGGCCTGGGCGGCATCCTCCACCACCAGCAGGCCGTGACGTTCGGCCACCGCCATAATGGCATCCATATCGCAGGCCACGCCCGCATAATGCACCGGCACAATCACCTTGGTGCGCGGCGTAATGAGCGATTCAATCAGATTGGCGTCGATATTGGGATTGCGCTGCATGCTGTCGGCAAAGACGATTTTGGCACCGGCACGTACAAATGCCAAGGCCGACGACACAAAGGTGTAGCTGGGCACAATGACCTCGTCGCCGGGCTTGAGGTCGCACAAAATGGCCGCCATCTCGAGCGCGTCGGTACACGAGGTGGTGAGCAGACATTTCTTAAAGCCGTACTTCTCCTCAAAAAAACGCTGGCACTGCTTGGTGAAGTCGCCGTTGCCCGAGAGCTTGCCCTTCTGCACCGCCTGGTACATGTAGTGGGTCTCTTTGCCTGTAAGATAAGGTTTGTTGAATGGAATCATTGCGGTATGTTAATTCTTTGCAAAGATACAAATATCGGTTTATTTTTCATGCAATTGCAGCAGGATGAAATGATCCGTCTTCTCCAGCAGCACCGGCTTGCAGTAGATGGAGTCGTTCAACTCCAGCGAACGGACCAGGGCTGTGACGCAGGGCGGGAACGGCGATGGATGCTCCTCGCTCTCCGCATTGTAGGTAATCAGGTAGGCATTGTCCTGCAAATAGGTGCGGAAGGATGCATACGCTTCATCGAACGGAATGGCCGACAGCCATCCGCGCCCCACATAGTGCGCTCCCTTATGGGAAGTAAGCTGCAACGGCGGTGTGTATTCGGAACCAGTGGCGATGGACAGGTTGGAATAAACCGCCGACATCGGAATCTTTTCCTGCACGCTCCGGTATTCCGCCAGATGACTGTTGTTGTCCAATGCGGTTTCACGCACGGTCAATCCCAGCCAGCATCCTCCGGTCAGGAGAAGAATCGTAGAGGAGATACGCCCCATCCGCTCTTTTTCCAACAGGGTAAGAAACATCAGAGCGGGCATGTACATGGTGATGAACACGCGGTCCTTGAACACGGAATGCATATCGACATAGACGGTCAGGCCCACCAGACCGAGTATGGGCAGCCACAACAACCACTGCCGCGGATGGTAGCGGAAAAAAGTGGCCACAAACAGGCAGAGCAGCAACCAGATAATCATGTGATACTCCTTCCACATCCGCTTCATCACCCGGTTGATACCGTGCATGTGGCGGTCCTGCCGGAGCGACTGCTGAATGGTCTGCAGGTCCTCGAGTGTGAGTACTTCCCAATCCGGGAAAAATTTGCAGAGCAGGTAATAATCAAAGACACTGACACCTTCCGGCAGATGGCGGTACAACCGCCGGGAATAGGGATTGTCGTTGATTTGGCCGCGCAGCGTGTTGTACTGGTAATAATGGTTCCAGGCGGCATCCTGCCGGTACACCTGGCGGTTGTAAACACGCAGTGCGAAAGCGAGTGCTACGCAGACTGCCAGCGCCCCGGCCTGCCGTATCGAAAAACCGTTTTTGAGGGTGTAAAGCGGATAGAACAAAGCCGCAATGGCACCCACCAACATGGCGGCGTGGAACCGGATGGTTACCGCCAGCAGGAAGCATACACACCCTCCAAGCAACTGCCAGCCGCTACGGTTGCGGAACACCAGCAGCAGACCGGTGGTGGCCAATACGGCGGCTACGGTGGTGAACTGGATGAAGTAAAAGATCCGGACTTCCAGCGCACAGAGGGCGAAGATGGCCAGGTAGCGCAACTTCAGGTGTTTGATGTCGAACAGCATCACCGTCAGCGTGGTCAGCGACACAAAATGGAAACCGACGAACAACCAGGTGTACCATTCAATGGAAGGCAGCAGACGGTACAAAACCGCCACTACCTGCCCGTACAGGTAATGGATGAAGACCAGGTGCGCATCGGGTGTGCCACTGTATGCCCCGGAGGCGATACGCGCCATGACATAGTCGTCGGTGGCCTCGTAATGCCAGGAGGAGAACAGCATCAGACTCCCGAGCAGCACATTGCTCAACAGCAGGGAGAAGACAAGCTTGTAGCGTTCTATGTAGGAATTCAGCCGGTTCATTGCTTCGAGGTGCCGTCCTCCTGCGGCAGCAGCGTTTGAATGATGTATTTGGGACGGTTTTTGGTTTCGAGGAACACCCGGCCGATGTATTCGCCCAGAATGCCCAAAAAGGCGAAGTTCAGCCCGAACATGAACAAAATGAGCACCATCATGGAGGTCCAACCCGGAAATACGAAACCACACAACCGCCGGATGATGAGCACCAACCCCGCCACAAAGCTTAACGCCGCTATTGAAAAGCCGGTATAGGTGGCCATCCGGATCGGGAACATGGAGAACGAGAAAATGCGGGCGAACGTGAGCGAGAGCATTTTACGCAGGTTGTAGCCGCTTTTCCCGGCAAACCGGGCATCGCGCTTGAGCGGAACGCAAACGTAGTTGCTGCCGATGTAGTACAGCAGGCTGACGGTGGTGGCGGTTTTTTCGGGAAACCGTTTCAACTCCTCCACCACCTGCCGGCGCATGACACGAAAGATGCCTAAACGCGGTTGGATATGGATGTCGGTAATACGGTCTGACACTTCGAAGAAGCACTTGGAAACGAATTTCTTCATGGAAGTGTCTTCGCGCGAAATCCATTGGGCAATAGCCATCGAGGCCTTGTGTTCGATCAGAGCGTCGAGCAAAAGGGGAATATCTTCGGGACGGTCCTGCAGGTCGGAGTCCATCAACACGATGTAGTTGTACCGGGTTTGAGACAAACCGGCGGCAATGGCGCTCTGCTGGCCGAAATTGCGCGACAACCGGATCAATACCACAGCAGGATAATGTTCTTTGACCCAAAGCATTTTGTCCCACGAGTGGTCGCGACTGCCGTCATCGACCAAAATGATTTCGTATCGGTCGGCCAGCGGTGCGACTGCCGGATGGAGACGGGCCAAAAGCGCTTCAACGAATTCCTC
>JAGDAS010000014.1 GCA_017959385.1 Paludibacteraceae bacterium | reverse complement strand
TTGATTTGGAAAAACTCCTCTGGTGTACCTTCAAAAGTCTCCGGGTCGGGTAGATGGGGATCATTGTCGTAGGCATCCAGCTTCTGCTGCAGTTCCTTGTCCAATTGATCCTGATTGACCGCCTTGCCCTCGTGGTATTCTATCACCGTTTCCGGGCCACCGTATTCGTAATAATGCCACTCCCCTTCCTTTTTCCCGTTCAGATAGGCGCCTTCCTCCTCCAAATCGCCGCTGTCGAGCCAGGAACGGTACGGTCCGTCCAGCAGGCCGCCCTTGTAGTGATATTCGGCCATCTTGTTACCATAGAGGTAGTACTGGATCCGTTCGCCGTCAGGCAGATCGTTTTTGAAGTACATCCGTTCCAGCACCTGCTTTTCAGGGCCGAACTTGAGCGACTCGCCCTGCCGGCGTCCTTTTTCATAGGTCTCAGTCATCAGCACATAGCCTGCTTTCGCAAAATATTCCCAAAGGCCATGCCGACGGTTGCCCCGGTAGGCACCCTTGGCCAACAGCAATCCTTCGCCGTCATAAATTTCGACGGTTGAATTGCCCGCCTCGTCAAACACCTGTACACAGGCCGGCTTACCGTTTTCGTGAAAACGTTTGAGCTCGCCCGTAGGCTTGCCGTCCAGAAACCAACCCTGGTACTGCATCTGGCCGTTGGGATACTTTTTCTCACGGTATTCGGGCGTCTGGGCCGCCAGCACCAGCGTCCATGCGGACAACGCCGCCAAAACGAACATTTTTTTCATTTCATCATGTATTGAAAGGCGGACGGGGTCGGCAGCGTAAAGGACAGCGGACGGCCCGTCACCGGGTGAGTAAACTTCAATGTGGCGGCATGCAGGCACAGGCGCTTGGCCGGTGAGGTTTTGCCACCGTATTTTTTATCTCCCGAAATGGGGAATCCGATAGACTGCAATTGAACCCGTATCTGATTCTTACGCCCTGTCGCCAGGTCGAGTTTGAGCATGGTGTACGCTTTCCCGCGGTGCATCACCTCGTAGTGCGTCTCAGCATACTGACCTCCGTTGTCTTTGTCGCTGGCGTGCATACGCAGTTGCTTGTCTTCCGTCAGGTAGGACTTGATGACGCCCTCGTCGTCAGGCACCACGCCCTCCACCACCGCTACGTAACTGCGTTCTATCACCATGTCGTTCCAATTGGCCTGCAACTTCTCCTGCGCCTCCTGGGTTTTGGCGAACACCATCAGGCCCGAAGTGTCACGATCCAGCCGATGGACAACGAAAATGCGGTATTTGGGTCCCAGTTGTTTCATATACATGTTGAGCAAATGGTAGGCGGTCTTCTCCTTCTCCTTGTCCGTCCCCACCGACAGCAACCCGTAGCCTTTGTCAACCACAATGACGGCATCGTCCTCGTACACCACCTTGAGCAGGGGGTGCTCCAACCGCTGCCGCATCATGCCTTTGGACGAACGGATACTGATTTTGTCGCCTTTTTTCACGGCATCGTCGTGCCGGCTGAGCACCATGGCGTCATTCAACCACACCTGGCGGTGCGCCAACAGTGATTTGACCGCCGTACGGCTGTATCCGTTTAGTTTGCGCAGCAGGAATTCCATCAACAAGCCATCCTCGTCAACGCGTACCGAAAATTGTTTTACCGAAGTCTGCATATTCGTTTGTTGCTATGCAAAGATAGAGGATTTACATGAAAAGCGGAAGAATTATTCGCTCTTTCTCCGTTCGATCAACACCACGCCGTTGGCTCCGCGGGAACCATAGAAAGCGGCGGAACCGTCTTTGACAATGGTAATCCGGTCAATGTCACACGGGCTGATGAACGACAGGTCGCCCGAAACGGGAACACCGTCGAGCATCACCAGCGCACCGATTTCGGCGTTGACCGTACCCACGCCGCGGATAACAATGTCCGTTCCACGCACCGTAACCCCTGCGAAACGTCCGCGGAAGATGTCGTACACGTTCTGATAATCGCAGTAGCCGCCGTACGAGCCGGCCCGTTCCTTGGCTGTAGCCGAAGTCCGGTCCTTGTCCTCCACCCGTCGGCTCCGCGCCGAGACACCCGTCACAAGCAGCAACGTCAGCATGATCCAGAAAAATCTTTTCATACAAATAGGCAATTTTTACAAAGATAGTGAGTTTTTTCCGCTTTTAAGCGCACACAGGAAGCAAAACCGCACAGACTTCTTCTTTTTTACACAGAAATTTCCTATATTTGCATAGAAAACCAAACTTTGGGAACATGAACGCAAAGACATTATTGGCATTTGTAGGCGGTTTGGCGGCGGGAGCCGGCATCGCTCTGCTGCTTGCCCCCACGTCGGGCGGCGAACTGCGCCAACGCATCGGCCGCATTCTGGAGGAGAAGGGCGTGAGCCGTGAAAAATTCGACGCCATCATCGCGCAGGCGAAAGCCAAACTGGCCGAGGCGACCGACAGGATCCCCGACCTGGAGACCATCATTGACAACATCCTGAAACAAGAAGGCGACGCCTCGGAAAAGACCGTCTGATGAACGACACCTACCAAAAACTCGCCACCGACACCCGGACCTACGTCCGGCTACGCGGAGAATTGGCGCGCGCCACGGCAGTAGAGAAGACCGCACGCATCATCGCCCTGGTACTCACCCTGTTCTGCGCAGCCCTCATCTTGGTGATTGCATTGGGCTACTGGTCGGTAATGGCCGTTATAGCCCTGCAGCACGCATGGGGGTCGCTGTTTTACGCACTGCTGACCGCCGGATCGTTCTTTACGGTTACGGCCGTCGTCCTCTACCTGCTGCGCCGCCAGTTGTTCCTGAACCCGCTGGTACGGGCACTCAGCAAAATACTGACATTCGACGAACCCGACAAAGACGAAACGCTATGAAAGTCTATGCATCCATGAAGGAACTGGAAGCGGACCGCGCCCGTCTGCGCCAGGCCGTGGCCCGGCAGGAGGAACGTATCGGCCACGACGTCGAAGCCGCCTGGGACTACACCAAAGATCAACTGAACCCGCTCCATGCCGTCAAACGCATGGTAGAACGCAGCCGGAACAACACCTGGCTACTCCTCGGCCTGCGTGTTGCAGGCTATCTTTTCAAAAAGAAACTGCAATAACATGGTGGACAACGGAATACCGAACGAAACAGAACGGGCCGACCAGGCCTTCCGGCAGTTGATGGACGACTACCTGGCCTCTTCGCATGGAAAAAAGGTCGAAATCATCACCAAAGCCTACCACTTTGCGCTCAATGCCCACCGCGGCATCCGCCGGCTTTCGGGGGAACCTTACATCATGCACCCGTTGGCCGTCGCCCAGATCGTGTGCAAGGACATCGGCCTGGGGTCATCGTCTATCTGCGCCGCCCTGCTGCACGATGTGGTGGAAGACACAGACTATACCATTGAGGACATCCAAGGCCTGTTCGGCGACAAAATCGCCCAACTGGTTGACGGTCTGACCAAAATATCGGGCGGCGTGTTCGGCGAACACGCCTCGGAACAGGCTGAGAATTTCCGTAAGTTCATCATCACCATGTCGGAAGACGTGCGCGTCGCTCTTATCAAAATGGCCGACCGTCTGCACAACATGCGCACCCTTTCGGCACAACCCAAGAACAAACAGTACAAAATCGCCGGCGAGACAGAATACATCTACGCCCCGTTGGCGCACCGCTTGGGCCTTTCCGCCATCAAAACGGAATTGGAGAACCTCTGTTTTAAATACAACCATCCACAGGAGTATCAGGAAATCGAATCACGGTTGGAAGCCGAGCGTGACGAACGTATGCGCCTGTACGGCCGGTTCGCCCAACCGATCCGTGCCATGCTCGACCAACAGGGATACACCTACACCATGAAGGAGCGGATCAAATCCGTTTACTCCATTTGGATGAAAATGCAGAACAAACATGTCACCTACAACGAGGTGTACGACATTCTGGGTGCCCGCATCGTCTTCGAACCCAAGAGCCCGGCCGAAGAGAAACTGGACTGCTGGCAGATCTACAACCTTATCACCCAGATTTACCGACCGCATCCCGAACGGACGCGCGACTGGATCAGCACCCCCAAGGCCAACGGTTACGAGGCGCTGCACGTCACCGTCATGGGACCGGAGGGAAAATGGATTGAAGTGCAAATCCGTTCCCGTCGCATGGACGATGTGGCCGAGAAGGGCCTGGCCGCCCACTGGCTGTACAAGAAAGACTACGATTCGAGCGAATCGAAAATCGACGAATGGCTCGGCACCGTAAAGGAACTGCTTAAAAATCCGGATTCGGACGCCATGCAGTTCCTCGACGATTTCAAACTAACTCTGTTCGACTCCGAAATCTTCGTCTTCACGCCTGCCGGCGACATGAAAACGATCCCTTCGGGCAGCACCGCCCTGGACTTTGCCTTTGTCATTCACAGCAAACTGGGCATGCACTGCATCGGTGCCAAGGTCAACAACCAACTGCGCGAATTGAGCTATGTACTGGAAAGCGGCGACCAGGTGGAAATCCTGACTGCCCAGCACGCCCACCCCGAAAAGGAATGGCTGGACTATGTAACCACGCCCAAAGCCAAGGAGCGCATCAAAGCCTACCTCAACCAATCGGTCGGCCACTACCGCCAGGAGGGCGACAAACTGTTGCGTGCCGAATTGGAGAAGCTGGGCATACATGTCAAGCAGAACTATTCGTCCGACGTGGAGCAAAGCCTGCTCTCGCATTACCATGTGCGCGATTTGGACAACCTGCTGATCCAGATTGGAGAAGGGCACATCAAGCCCACATCCGACGAATTGTCCGGTTTCCTGAAAATCAAAAACAAAGTGCTCAGTGTGCGCTACTGGCTGCCCAGTTTCCTGCAATCGTCGAAAGACCAAGGGAAGGGACTGGTGGCCGAAGACCACATCCTGGCCGACTGCTGCAAACCGATTCCCGGTGACGACATCATCGGATTCATTGATGAAGTGGGACAGATCGTCATCCACAAACGCGACTGCCGGGAAGCCGCCCGCATCAAAGCCGAACAGGGACTGCGCATTGTCGATGCCGACTGGACCTACACGTCCGACCACCATTTCAACGCCACCCTCGAGGTACGCGGCATAGACCGCCCGCGTATGCTGCTCGACATTGTGTCGGCGGTGTCAGACAGAAAGGGCGCGGACATCAAGACCCTGACCATCGACACACACGACGGCATTTTCCAAGCCAAGATCGTGCTCTATGTACGCCACACCGACGACCTCAAGGCTGTACGCAAGGAAATTGCGGACATTCCCGACGTCAAGCACATCACCCGTATCAACGAAGCATGAGAAACCGGTTCATCCTCTTCACGTCCCTACTCATTATGACTACCGCCTGCCAGCATCGAAACCCGTTCTTATCCGAGTACGACACCCCTTTTCACGCCGTTCCGTTCGAGGAAATCCGATTGGAGGATTACCCCGAGGCACTCGATCTGGGTCTGAAACAGCAGGAAGCGGAAGTGGCCGCCATCGCCGCCAATCCCGAAGCGCCGGATTTTGAAAACACCATCGTGGCGTTGGAAAGGAGCGGTGCCCTGTTGGACCGGGTCACCTCCGTGTTATTCAATCTGACCGAGGCGGAAACCAACGACGACCTGGACAGCCTGGCCAACCGGTACAGCCCGTTGTTGACCGAAGCAAGCAACCGGATCTTCCAAAACACGGATTTGTGGAAACGCGTACAGGCCGTCTATGAACAACGGGAATCGCTCCGACTTGACGCCGAAGACACCCGACTGCTCGACAACACCTACCAGGCCTTCGTACGTTCGGGCGCCTCGTTCAACGAAGCGGACAAGCAAACCTACACACAGCTCAGCTCACGACTGAGCAGTGCGACACTCACCTTCGGTCAGAACGTATTGAAAGAAACCAACGCCTTCGAGATGCTGCTGCAGGACAGCAGCGAACTGGAAGGCCTGCCCGACGACATAAAAACGCTGGCCCGTGAGAAAGCGCAAAAACAGGGGCGTGAGGGCTGGCTGTTCGACCTGAGCCAACCCTCGTACTATCCTTTCCTGCGCTACAGCCGTCGCCGCGACCTGCGCGAGAGAATGTACCGGGCCTACAACAGCAAGGCCTTCCACGGCGGCCCCAACGACAACCGGGAACTGCTCCGGCAGATTGTCAACGACCGGCTGGCGCTGGCACAACTTTTCGGACAGCCCGATTACGCCACCCACCGGTTGCAGCGCAGCATGGCTTCCGACCCCGTACAGGTGTACCGGCTGCTGGACGATCTGCGCGACCGCTATCTGCCCGCCGCCCGGGCCGAATTCGACACGCTTCAGACCTACGCCCGTCAGAAAGAACAGGATGCGGAGTTGGAACTGCAACCTTGGGACTGGGCCTACTACAGCGAGCAGCTCAAGGTGGAACGCTTTGCCATTGACGACCAGATGCTCAAGCCCTATTTTGAACTGGAACGGGTCAAACAGGGCATCTTCTGGCTGGCTGGGCAGTTATACGGGCTGCAATTCAAACGCAACGACCGCCTGCAGAAATACCATCCCGATGTGGAGATCTACGAGGTGTACGATGGCGACGGCGCTTTCATGGCGTTGTTTTACGCCGATTTCTTCCCGCGCAGCGGCAAACAGGGCGGTGCCTGGATGACCGAATTCCGCAGTTCCTGGCGTGACCCGGACGGCAGTCGGCAACGCCCGCTGATTTCGATTGTACTCAACTGCACACCCCCCGTCAACGGGCAACCCGCCCTGCTCACCTTCGACGAAGTGACCACTTTCCTGCACGAATTCGGTCATGCACTGCACGGCATGCTGTCGGACACACGGTACGCATCCCTGAGCGGCACCAATGTGTACCGCGATTTTGTGGAAATGCCCTCGCAACTCATGGAGAATTTCGCCTGCGAACCGGTCTTTCTACAAAAAGCGGGCATCCATTACCAGACCGGAGAAACGATACCAGCCGTTTATGTGGAGCGGATCAAGGCCGCACACAACTACCATGCCGCCTACAGTTGTATCCGGCAACTGGGTTTCGGATATCTGGACATGGCCTGGCACACGTTGAAACTCCCCTATACGGCCGATATAGAGCAATTGGAACGGCAGGCCCTTGCACCGTTGCAGTTCTTTCCGCCGGTGGAGGGCGGCAACATGAGCGTACAGTTCACCCACCTGTTTTCGGGTGGATACGCCGCAGGATACTACAGTTACAAATGGTCGGAAGTGCTGGATGCCGATGCGTATTCTGTACTAAAAGCCGCCGGGCTGTTTGACACGGCCGTTTGCAGCCGTCTGCGAACCCTTTTGTCGAAAGGCGGAACCGAACATCCTCTGCAGCTCTATCGGGCGTTTGCCGGACGCGATCCACGCATTGAGGCCCTGCTGATACGCGACGGCATCGCACCGGGAGAACCTTAAACCGGATCGACATCCACCACGACACGCAGCGTAGGCACGGCACTGCGAACCGCCGACAGCGCTTGGGACAATTCCGCCTTGAAGCCGGTCAGATCATCCTTTAATGTGAATTTGAGCAGAAACTGACGAACCGCCTGATCCTGCACCCGGCCGGTTCCAGGCGCCTGCGGTCCAAGCAACCGGTCACCGAAACGCTCACGCAGACGTTGGCACAACCCGTTGACGGTGCGTTCCAGCAGCGCTTCATCCCTATGCCGCAGTGTAACCGATACCAAGCGGCAATAGGGCGGATAACCGAACATGCGACGTTCCTCCAATTGCGTCCGATAGAAGGCATCCGTATCCTGACCGCACAACGCCTGCAGCAACTCCGGGCCCAACTGCGAGGACTGAACCACCACCTTGCCGCGCACCGACCGCCGGCCGGCACGACCCGCCACCTGGGTCAGCACCTGAAACGCCCGTTCCTGTGCCCTGAAATCGGGGAAGGCCAACAGATTGTCCGCATTGACGACACCGACCAAACCCACCCGCTCGAAATCAAAACCTTTGGCCACCAACTGTGTACCGACCAACACTTGTGTCTCTCCGGAAGCAAAACGGGCGATCATCCGATCATAAGCATGCTTGGACTGTGTGGAGTCAATATCCATCCGGTCAACCGTCACATCCGGCATGAGTTCCTTCAATTGTTCGACCACCTGTTCCGTACCATAACCGTGTCCTTGCAGTTCCACCGGGCCGCACTTCGGGCAGGTTCCCGCCACAGGAGCCTTGCTGCCGCAATAGTGGCACACCAGTTGGTTGGTGCGCTTGTGATAGACAAGCGGTACGTCGCAATGCGGACATTTGGGCATCCAACCGCACTGCGGACATTCCAAGGACGAGGAGAATCCGCGGCGGTTTTGGAACAGGATGGCTTGTCCGCCGCCATCAACCGTATCGCGCAGGGCCTGAAGCAGCGTGCGGGAATACATTCCCCGCATCCGATTCGTCTTGAAGGCATATTCGCGGTCCACACAAACCACTTCAGGAGGTTGCACGCCGCCATAGCGTTCGGTAAGGGTTACCAACGCATACTTGCCCTTCCCTGCCCAGTAGTAACTCTCCATGGACGGTGTGGCAGAGCCGAGCACCAACGGCACCCGTCGCAGGTGTGCCAGCATAAGCGCAACATGCCGGGCATGGTAGCGCGGTGCAGGTTCGTATTGTTTGTAGGAGGGTTCCTGCTCTTCATCCACAATAACCAACCCCACCTGGTCCAGTGGCAGGAACAAAGCGGACCGCACCCCCAGAATCACTTGGAAACGGTTGCCGGAAAGCAGATCTTCGTATATCTCCGCCCGTTCATTGTCGGACAGCTTGGAATGATAGGCCGCCAGCCTGTCACCGAATACAGCGCGGAGCCGCTCCGTCAATTGCGCGGTCAGCCCGATTTCCGGCACAAGCAGCAACGCCCGGCGTCCTTGTTCCAAACACCGGCGGATCAAGTGCATATAGATGACCGTTTTGCCGCTGGAGGTAATGCCGTGCAACAGCACCGGTTTGCTCTGCCCGAAGCCCTGCAGCACCTCATCGAAAGCACGCTGCTGCGCCCCACTGAGTCCGGGGATGGTGTCACTGCCGGTCATTTTGGGAAACCGGCTCACAGTTCGAACCTCCTCCTGCAGGTAACCGTGCTTGAGCAGCGTCGCCAGCACCGACGGACCCGCCACAGGCAGCAGACGGGTGCGGGGAACGGCATCCTCCCCCCCCATTTGCCGAAAGGCCTCCAACAAGGCCCGTCCCTTGGCCGTCAGGGAGCTGCCGTCTCCGCATCCTTCGCGGTAGCAGATGATTTCCGCCGGACGGTAACTGCCGTCAGACAATGCGGTGGGGAGAGCGGCCCGAAGCACTTCACCACAAGTGCACAAGTAGTATCCGGCCATCCAGCGCCACAACTCCAACTGTTGCGCAGTGACAGTCGGATGGTCGGATACTACCGATTCGATATCACGGACAACAAAACCTCCATCGGGGCATTGCGTGCCTACAGAGACGGCCAGCCCGACCACGTTCCGGCGGCGTCCCAGCGGCACACGCACCAGCGAACCCGGAACGACCGCCCCTTGAAGTTGTTCGGGCACACCATACGTGTAGCCGTCGCTCAAAACAGGCAGCCAAACTTGCGCATACAACCGGGAAGAAGCATCCATATCGACAAATATACGGCATTTCCGATAGATGAAACCGGATTTCTGCGTAAATTTGCCACCGATTTTTCAACACGGCCATGAACGCTCTCATTCAACACGGATTCCGATTTTTCAAAGACTGGTCCCTTCCCATCGATATGGCCGCCGGTATTGTCTCCTTTTTCATTCTCGACGCGCTTATCGACACGCCGTCCGTACGACACGGTCTGATGGAGACCGCTTCGGTACTACAGCCGCTGTTGCTGTTCGGTATGCTTTTCATCGCTTTCTGTAAAATCGCACCTTCCGACATCCGACCCCGTGGATGGCACCTTTGGTACGCACTGCTGCAAATCGGCGTTTATTGCCTACTGGCGGCAGTCATCTGCCTGTTCCCGCTGAGCGAATCGGAAATCATTCTGGTCGAAAGCGCCATGGTCTCGTTAATCTGCCCCACCGCCACCGCCGCCACGGTTATCACGGAGCGGCTCAAGGGCGACAGTGCCATGGTTGTCACTTACACATTGGTGATCAATCTGCTGTGCTCATTTGTCATCCCGGCAGTCGTACCCCTGCTGCACCCCGGCGAAGGGCTTACCTTCTGGGCAGCCTTCGGACGCATTATCGCCAGGGTGTTCCCGCTGCTGGTATGTCCGCTGTTGGCCGCATGGGCCATCCGCAAATGGCGACGCCGTTGGCTGCACTACATCTATCAAGTGCCCAACCTGGCATTCTACTTCTGGCTGGTTTCCCTGTACCTGTGCATGGTGATCACCACCCGCATCCTGATACAGAGCCGGATCGGATTCGCACTGGTCGCCGGCATGGCTGTCATCACATTGGTGTGTTGTCTGCTTCAATTCCAAGTGGGGCGCCGGATCGCCGCCCATTATACCGGCAATGGGAACCTGCCCGCTGTCATTGCGGGCGGCCAGTTGCTCGGGCAGAAGAACACCGCCTTCATGATTTGGATGGGCTACACCTTCATGAACCCCGTTACCGCGGTTGCCGGCGGATTCTACAGCATCTGGCACAACCTGATCAACTCCCTGCAGCTGCACCGGCAGAAGCAGGCATAAAAAAGCCCCCGCCGCAAGCGGCAGGGGCTGTGTATCAGGCGGAGCCGGTTAGAGGCTGTCGCCGAAATCCTCCCGGAACTTGGCCACCAGATCCTCCTGCCAACGTCCGATTTCCTTCAGACGCCCGAAGAAGAACCGCAGCACGGAAGGTTCTTCAACCCATTCCAAACCGCCGATGAGCGAACGGTTGTCCCACAACCACTTTACACGGTCGGCCACATACTTGATCTGGCTGAGCGTGAACACACGGCGGGGTACCGCCAGACGGGCCAGTTCCAACTCGGCATAGCGTTCCGTTCCGTCGGGTTCGCGTTGTTCGCTGAGCGTGCCGCGTTCCATCGGACGAATACCGCCGGCAATGTAAAGAGCGGCACAAACCGCACCGGCCGGATATTGGTTGTGCGGCATGTCGGGCACAAAGGCGCTGCAGTTGAGGTGGGCACCCAGGCCACCGGCCGGCTTGATCACGGGCACACCGTATTCGTCCAGCTCCCGCACGAGGTATTCGATGAATTCGGGACCATGGGCGATGTATTCCATATCGAGCGATTCGTACAAACCCTCGGCCATGGCCTCAATGGAGCGGACATCGATACCACCGTACGTCAGGAAGCCTTCGTAGAGCGGCACGAATTCCATCATGCTCTTGATAATCTCCTGATTGTGCGAAAGGATGGCACCACCGCGCGAGAAGCTCAACTTACGGGCGGAGAAGTAGATGATGTCCATCTTGTCAGCCAGCAGGTGGTAAATCTCCTTGGGGGTCATGTATTTGCATTGTGCCTCCCGCATTTTCATAAAATAGATGTTGTCCTGCAGCAGAGAGGCATCCAACACACTGGGAACGCCGTACTTGTGGCAGATATCCGCCACCGCACACATATTCTCCAGCGACACCGGCTGACCACCGATCAGGTTGGTTCCGGCCTCGATACGGACAAATCCTACATTGTCGGCCCCAAGCTCCTTGATGGTTTTTTCGAGCAGTTTCAGGTCAAAATCCCCTTTGAAGGGATCATCGCTCTGCGGCACCAGACCTTTCTTGGCCACCAGTTCGAGCACCTCGCCTCCCAAACGGGTGATGTGCGCCTTGGTCGTAGTGAAATGAAAATTCATCAAAGCTTTCTTGCCCGGTGTGATATAACGGCAGGCCAGGATATTCTCAGCGGCACGGCCCTGGTGTGCCGGCAAAACATGCTCCACACCGAACACCTCCTTGACTGCGGCTTTGAAACGGTTGAAGGACTCACTGCCGGCATAGGCGTCATCGGCAATGTGCATGGCAGCCGTTTGACGGTCGGACATGGCGTTGACGCCGGAATCGGTCAGCATGTCCATATAGATATCCTTGTTGTTGAGCAGGAAGGTGTTGTTGCCGGCCTCCTGCATTTTGCGCATACGGTCTTCAACAGGAAGCAGATTGAGTTTTTGAACGACGCGCACCTTGTGCATCTCCAAGGGAACCTGATGTTCCGGACGATAGAATTTTACAGCCATAATATTGGTTCTAAGATTATTGTTTGATATTTCCACCCGCCTATTCATGCGGGCGGTTTACAAAGATACAAAATCTGTGACGCAAAAGCAAACGGAATCCGCCGAAAATGTGTATCTTCGCCTACATGAAAGCGGAACTCAGCAATTACATTGAAAACACGATTCTGCCTCGTTACGCCGCATTCGACGCCGGACACGGACCGCAGCACGCCGCCAAAGTGGTGCGTGAAAGCCTCCGTCTGGCCGCGCATTACGAAGTGGACACCGACATGGTGTACGTGATTGCCGCCTACCACGACCTCGGTTTGGCGGAAAACCGCGCCACCCACCACCTGGTGTCGGGACGGAGGCTGCGCGAAGACACGACCCTGCGGCAATGGTTCAGCCCGGAGCAGATTGAAACGATGGCCGAGGCCGTAGAGGACCACCGTGCCTCGTCCGACCATGCGCCCCGCAGCCTGTACGGCCGTCTGGTGGCCGAAGCCGACCGCGACGTGGTTCCGTCGGATATCCTGCGGCGCACCGTCCAGTATGGGCTCAGTTACTATCCGCAACTGGACCGGGAGGGCCACTGGGAGCGTTTCAAGGCGCATCTGAACGAAAAATATGCGGAAGGAGGATACCTGAAACTATGGATACCCGAATCGGACAATGCGGAAGGGTTGCGCCGGCTGCGCGCCATCATCCGCCAACCATCGCTGTTGCGGGCATTCTTTGATCAGATCTACCTAACGGAAACTCATGCAACAACACCCGTCACCGTCTTATTGCAAGGGCAGTCCCTGGTGATCCGCAAGGACGGTGCACCCTTTTCGGAAAATGATTGGACCACAGCCCAGTCTCCCGCCTCCGACCGGTTCATCGACCAACTGACGGGAATCCGCACCGTTGTCCTACCCGACAACGCCGTCCTGCCCGACGAGTGGGAAACGGTACCTTTGCGCCACTGGTTCGCCGCTCTGGGAGAAACGGCCGCCGCCCCCGCCTTCCGCGCACGGGCATTGGCCCATTGGCGCGACGAAAGCCGTTATTGCGGGTGCTGCGGGCATCCGATGGAGGAACATCCCGAACTCACCGCCCGGCAATGTCCGCAATGCGGTCATTTGGAATTCCCGCGCATTTCCCCCTGCATCATTGTAGCCGTGCGCAAGGAAGGCCGCATTCTGCTGGCCCGGCACGTGCAGCGCAACCAGGAAATCTACACCTGCATTGCCGGTTTCATGGAGGCGGGCGAATCGGCCGAAGCCGCTGTGCAGCGCGAAGTGATGGAGGAAACCGGTTTGAAAGTGACCGGCATCCGCTACCGCGGCAGTCAAAGCTGGCCCTTCCCCGGTCAACTCATGTTGGGATTCACGGCCGAATGGGCAGGCGGAGAGATCCGTCTGCAGCCCGAGGAAATCGCCGATGCCCGGTTCTTTGATCCGGACCGGCTGCCCGACACTCCGGCACCGGGCTCCCTGGCCTGGCGGCTGATTCACGAATGGAGCCGCGATGCGGACTGAACCGGTCCAACAACAAAAAACCGCTGCCTTAGCAGCGGTTTTTTGTTTATCCCCCGAAGTTGTCGAAGTGAATCATATCGTCTTCGACACCCAGGCTGTGGAGTAGGTCGAGTACCGTCTTGGCCATCATAGGAGGACCACAGAGGTAGTACTCGATGTCTTCCGGTTCCTCATGTTGTTTGAGGTAAGTGTCGCCCATTACCGGTGCGATGAATCCTGCCGTGTACTTCACGCCCAAAGCATCCGCCTTGGGATCGGGACGGTCAAGCGCCAGATTGAAGTTGAAGTTGGGGAATTCCTACTCCATAGCCAGGAAATCGTCCAGGAAGAACACCTCGTCAATGGCACGTGCTCCATAGAAGTAGTGCATTTCGCGGTCACGCGTATTGAGTGTCTTGAGCATGTGCATGATCTGCGCACGCAGCGGAGCCATACCGGCACCACCGCCAACCCAAATCATTTCGCGTTTGCTGTCGAATACCGGATGGAAATCGCCGTAAGGACCACTCATAGTCACCTTGTCACCCGGCTTGAGCGAGAAGATGTAGGTCGAAGCGATACCGCAGGGTACATTCATAAAACCGGGGCCCTGATCCTTCGGCTTGAAGGGCGGCGTGGCGATACGTACCGTAAGCGTGATGATATCACCCTCATCCGGATAATTCGCCATGGAATAGGCGCGGATGGTCTCCTCGTCGTTCTTCTGATGCAGATCGAACAGACCGAACTTCTCCCATGCAGGCACATACAGGTCGCCGATGAGCGAACGGTCGTAGTCACTGTAACGGATATCGTATTTCGGAATACGGATCTGCGCATACGAACCGGGGACGAAATCCATGTGTTCGCCTTCCGGCAGCTTCACCTTGAACTCCTTGATAAAGGTGGCGACGTTGCGGTTGGAAATCACCTCGCACTCCCATTCCTTTACGCCCAGTACCGATTCGGGCACTTTGAGTGAAATATCATTCTTCACCTTCACCTGGCATCCCAGACGCCAATGGTCTTTCTGCTGCTTACGCGTAAAATGAACCTGCTCGGTGGGAAGGATTTCGCCTCCACCCTCCAATACCTGGCACTTGCATTGACCGCAGGAGCCCTTGCCACCGCAAGCCGAAGGCAGATGCACGCCTTCCGCGGCCAAAGAGCCGAGCAGCGTGCCACCGGAAGCGATCGACATCTCCTTTTCGCCGTTCATCGTCACCTTAACGGGGCCGGAGGGCGTCAAGTAGCGTTTGGCGACCAACAACACGACCACCAGGAGCAGAATGATGACCAAAAATACCGCCACACTGGCGATAATCATTGATGAATTGACTGCTAACAACATATACTTTCGATTAGATATTCAAACCAGAGAAACACATAAACGCCATGGCCATCAGACCTACGGTAATGAAGGTGATTCCCAATCCCTGCAAAGGCTTGGGGATGTCGGAATAGGCCAACTTCTCGCGGATGGCGGCCAATGCGACAATGGCCAGCAACCAACCGATACCGGACCCGAAGGCATATACCACCGACTCACCGACGCCGGCGAAATTACGCTGCTGCATAAACAGAGAGGCACCCATGATGGCGCAGTTGACTGCAATCAGCGGAAGGAAGATACCCAGCGAGGCATAAAGCGACGGAGCGAAGCGTTCCACCACCATTTCGACCAATTGCACAATGGCGGCAATCACGGCGATGAAGAGGATGAAACTCAAAAAACTCAGATCGACGCCTTCCACCAACACATCGGGTTTTAAGACATAGTTCTCAAGCAGATAGTTGACCGGTACCGTAATAAGCAGTACGAAGGTAACCGCCACACCCAGGCCCAAGGCCGTCTTGACATTCTTGGAAACGGCGAGATATGAACACATACCCAAGAAGTATGCGAAAATCATGTTGTCGACAAAGATCGACTTAACAAACAAGCTCAGATATTCCATTTTCTTGAATTTATGTGTGATTACTCGTTCTTAGCTTCAATGGCACGCTGTACCCAGATAATACAACCGATCAGCACCAGGGCCATAGGCGGCATCAGCATCAAGCCGCAGTTCATGTATCCCGCCTCGTAGAAGGATTGCGGGATCACCTCAAAGCCCAGCAGCTTGCCGGATCCGAGCAATTCACGGAAGAAGGCTACAATCACCAAAATGGCGGCATAGCCGAAACCGTTGCCCAGACCGTCCAGCAGGGACTCCCAAGGGCCGTGCGACATAGCGAAGGCCTCCAAGCGGCCCATCAAAATACAGTTGGTGATAATCAGACCCACATAAACCGAAAGCATCACGCTCACGTCGTAGGCGAACGCTTTCAGAATCTGGCTGACGATGGTCACCAAAGCGGCCACCACCACCAATTGCACGATGATACGGATACGCATCGGAATGGTGTTGCGGAGGAGCGAAATGATGACATTGGAGAGTGCCACGACAATGGTCACCGAAATGCCCATCACCAAAGCCGGTTCCAATTGGGCGGTTACGGCCAGAGCCGAACAAATGCCCAGAATCTGCACCGACACCGGGTTGTTGGTAAACAAAGGTGTCAGGAAGGCTTCTTTACTTTGTTTTGAAAACAAACTCATATTCTATCCTCCTTATTATTTGTTTAAGAATTTTTCGTATTGCGAAATTCCGTCACGCAGCATGGCTTCGACTCCACGGGAGGTCATCGTACCGCCGGAGATGGCATCGACATGGTCGGCATTCTCATCGGACTGGCCCGCCTTGAGCACGGAGATGTAGGTCAGCACACCATCACGTTTGATGGATTTGCCGGCAAACTGCGCCTGGAACTTGGGGGTGGCGATTTCGGCACCCAGACCCGGTGTTTCGCCCTCGTGCGAGAAATAAACCCCGTAAACGGTGGACATATCGTCGTTCAAAGCGATATACCCCCAGATGGGACCCCACAAACCGGCTCCGCGCAAGGGGAAGACATACTTGGTCTCTCCATCCTTCTCACAGCGGTAATAGGGCAACCGACGGTCTTGCAGTGAATCCTTGGCGTTCTCCGCCTTGACATCCACTTCAAACCCGCCGTTCTCCGCCAGGACAACCGCCTCACTGTTAATGATGGGATCGGCCTTGACCAACTCATCGTATTTGGCGGCGGGATCAGCGCAGGCAGCCAAATCCACATTGAGGGCGGAAAGAATCTGTTTCTTCTTATCCAAACGAACGTTCTCGGTCTGTCGGTCGCTCAGCGCACCGGAAACAAAAGCCAGCAGGAACGCCACGATGATGACAATCACCGAAGCATAAACGATCGTATATACATTGCTATTCGTATTCAGCTTCATCGTCGTCAGATTTTAGAGTTAACGGATTTGGCACGTTTCTCACGCATGGAAACATTGCGTTGAACCACACAGTAGTCAATCAACGGTGCGAAGAGGTTCATGAGCAGAATGGCCAGCATCATACCTTCGGCATAGCCCGGATAGAGCACACGGATCAGAATGGCCATCATACCGACCATGAAACCGTAGATCCACTTGCCGGTTTCCGTACGGGCGGAAGTCACCGGATCGGTTGCCATAAAGACGGCACCGAAAGCGAAACCGCCGTAAATCAGATGGTCGTACCAAGGCAGCTGCGCCACCGGCGACTCCATACCGCCTACGTTAAAGAGGAAGGCCGTCAGACCACCGCCTACAAAGACGGAGAGCATCGTCTTCCAGCTTGCCACACGGGTAACCAGCAGCAGCAATGCACCCAAGGCGATGGCGATAACGCTGGTCTCACCGATGGAACCAGGGATCAGACCGACAACAGCATCCAATACAGACGAGGGTTCGCCCACCGCATTGGTGATCTGCGCCACCGGTTCGGTCGAGGCAGCTACCTGTCCCAGCGGTGTAGCGCCGGTGAAACCGTCCACCAACTGACCCTCACCGATGCCCAGCACATCATCCTGGCGGATCCACACCTGGTCACCGGACATCTTGGTCGGATAAGCGAAGAAAAGGAACGCACGCGTAATCAACGCCACGTTGAACACGTTCATACCCGTACCGCCGAGGATTTCCTTGGCGAAGACAACCGCAAACGCGGTGGCAACCGCCAGAATCCACAACGGACATTCAATGGGGACAATCAAAGGAATCAGAATACCGGATACCAGAAAACCCTCATGGATTTCCTCGCCCTTCCATTGGGCCACCGTAAACTCGATTCCCAAACCAACCAGGTAGGAAACAATCAATTTGGGCAGCACAGCCAGGAATCCATACCAGAAAACCGGCCAGAAACCCGTCTCAGCCAACCGGCCTACAGCCAGGAAATGCTGATATCCCACATTGTACATACCAAACAGCATGGCCGGAATCAAGGCGATGACCACCATAATCATAATGCGCTTGGAATCATTGGCATCGTGAATATGGGCACCGGACCGGGAAGTGCTGTTCGGGACGAACAGGAACGTTTCGAATCCGTCAAAGACGGAACGGAACATCGACAATCTGCCCCCTTCGGAGAAGGTCGGCTTCATTTTGTCGAGCAATTTTCTCAGTGCATTCATTATCGGATGTTTTGAAATTTCTTATTAATTAACACATTTCCCGGCGCATCGCGTCCAGACCGTCGCGGACAATCTTCTGCAACTCCATTTTGGACGAGCACACGAACTCGGCTGCCGCAAAATCCTCGGGCACCACTTCGTAAATGCCCAGTGCCTCCATCTTGTCAATATCGAAGGCGATGATGGACTTCACCAGTTGTTCGGGGTAGATATCCATGGGGAAAACACGGTCGTATTCACCCGACATGATCATGTGGCGCTCGCCACCCAACACGCGCGTATCGAAATCAAACTTGATCTTGTCGCGCAGACAGGCGGGCATCATACCGGAAAGGAAGGAACCGGCCACGCTGAATTTGGAGAAACGCGGCATGATCCAGCCCAGCAGTTCGTCGGCATGGTCGCCTTCCGGCAAAACGGTGATCTGTGACACATAAGGATTCAGCCAGCTGCTGCCGGAGGTCTTGAAACCGGAAAGCGGATTGCCGGCAATAATACGGAAATCGCCGCCACGGGCCACATTGGCTTCAGTAATGGCAGCCACCGGCGAGCCTTGGAGCACCCGGTAGTAGGCCGGTGTGGAGGCACCCACACCCGTATAGGCGATCACCTTGCTGAAATCCAGCACACCGCGCATGGCGTAACGGCCGATCATCACCAGTTCCTGCGGTGTGATGGTCCAGACAATCTCACCCTTGGAGATCGGAGCGACATGATTGATCTGAACACCCACATTGCTGGCGGGATAAGGACCATCGAAAGCCGACACAATAGCATTCTTGAGACGTCCGTTGAGCGCGGAGTTTTTCTCAACCCCCACATAGACGGGAGCGATTTTGGACACGGCATCGATACCCGCCTGCAGTTCGGACAACTCCTTAACCAGAATGAAGTCCATGTCGGGGGCCAGAGGCGCCTTGTCGAACGTGGAGACGAAGACAGCTCTCGGTGCATCGGCCGGATTGACCACCACATCGTAGGGACGCTGTTTGAAGAACACCAGCATACCGGCATCGGCCAACGACTGCTTGGCCGTTTCGGCCGAAGTACCATCGAAGGGCTTCACCGCCGCCTTTTCCCCTTTGAAGTCGTTTTCAACGACGAAATCGAGGATCTTGCGACGGTCGCCACGGTTGACAGCCGTCAGTTTGCCGCTCACAGGCGAAACCACCTTGAGTTCGGGGATGCGTTTGTCGTAGAACAACACCGTACCCACCTTGACTTCATCGCCGACTTTCAAAGCCGGTTTCGGCACCAGTCCGTGAAAATCGGACGGATCAAAGCCCATACACTTCGACTGGGCGGAGGGGGCGAATTCCTTCGCCGCTTCGCCGGACATCCGGATGTTCAGGCCTTTCTTTATTTTAATCACATCTGCCATAAAAAGATGATTTATGAGTTTTTACTAAAGCCGGCGCAAATTTACGTATTTTTTCCCATACGAACACGGATTTTTTATGCAGTTTTTTCCACGATAATTAATTATCTTTGCACACAATGAAACGATTGCTTTGGACAATAGGGATGTTGCTCGCGCTGCAGTGCGTCCGGGGTGCCGCACCCTACCGGACACAAGCCCTGTCCGGCCATATCCGCAGCGTGCAGATATACAACTACCAGCGCACCCCCTACCTCCCGGTCATCGAACTGGGATCGTCCGATCGTATCACGCTCACTTTCGACGATCTGGCCACCACCCCGTCCACCTACAGCTACCGCTTTGTCCACTGCCGGTCCGACTGGACCCCGGACGATTTGATGGAGAGCGACTACATCGACGGTTTTCCGCAAGGGTATATCGATCAATACGCCTTCTCCATGAACACCTATTTCAGCTACACCCACTACGAAAAAACCTTCCCGGACGAGGGCACCGGTTTCCGATTGTCGGGCAACTACGTGCTGTTGGCATTTGCCGAAGAGCAGCCTGAAACACCCGTACTCTCCGCCTGCTTCTCCGTAGTGGAACAGCGTATTGTGATCCGTTCGAAAGTGAGTGCGCTGACGGATGCCGGATACCAACGGGGCTTCCAACAGGTTTCGCTGGAACTGGACCACGCCGGGTACGATATTCAGCGGCCCGACACCGAACTGGACGTACAGGTATTCCAAAACGGCCGGTGCGACAACGCCGCCCGCCGCGTGCAACCCGACTACACCGCCGGACAGACCCTGCTGTACAAGCACGACCGGCAATTGGTTTTCGAAGCAGGCAACACTTTCCGCGTTTTCGACATCTCCTCTCCCTATGTATTGGGCGACCGGGTGGAGAGTATTGATTATCACGCCCCCTACTACCACGTCACCCTCTACCCCGACGAAATCCGCGACGGCAAGACCTACAGCCATCAGCGCGACGTGGCCGGGCGTTACCAGGTACACCGCCAGTACTCCGAGGATCCGGGTACCGAGAGCGACTACTATTTCACGCATTTCACGTTGCCCATGGAGCTGCCGATGACCGACGGCGACGTGTACCTGATGGGCGAGCTGACAGGCTACCGGCTGGACGAGCAGGCCCGGATGGAATACAACCCCATGACCATGGCCTACGAAAAGACGCTGCTGCTCAAACAGGGCGGCTACAACTACCTGTACGTCTTTGTTCCCAAGGGCGCTGTCATGGGCAGTCCCCGCCCGATTGAAGGCAACCGCTGGGAAACCGGCAACGAATATACTTTGTACGTCTATCACCGCCCGTTCGGAAGCAAGTACGACCGGTTGATCGGATTCGACGTCGTTTATGCAGACCAACGTTATGAAAAACCCGGATTTTGAAATGACATTCAAGGTGCGCGACTACGAGTGCGACCTGCAGGGCATTGTCAACAACGCCAACTACCTGCACTACATGGAGCACACCCGGCATGAGTTTCTGTTGCAGAAACACATCAGCTTCGCTCAATTGCACGAAGACGGCATTGACGCCGTGCTGCACCACATCGACATCACCTACAAGGCCTCGCTGCGCAGCCGCGACGAGTTCATCAGCCAGCTGCGGGTGACCGTGGAAGGCTACCGGCAGGTGTTCTACCAGGAAATCCTGCGCAAGGACGACGGGCGGTTGTGCATCCGCGCCAAAGTCGAGAATGTCTGTGTGCAGAACGGACGCCTCATCATTCCCGAAGAACTCAACCAACAACTGCTCAACCCGCCAGCCCTATGATGTGGAAAGGAATATTGACCATCGTCATGCTCATTGTGTCGAACATTTTCATGATTCTGGCATGGTACGGCCATCTGAAATGGTTCAAGAACTGGGACTTCAACGGCAAAACCTACCTGATCATCGTGTTGGTCAGCTGGGGCATCGCCCTGCTGGAGTACGCCGTACAGGTGCCGGCCAACCGGCTGGGCGCGCAGGCGACCGGCGGCCCCTACTCGCTCCTGCAACTCAAAATCATCCAGGAGGTCATCACCCTGGCGGTCTTCGTCATTTTCTCGGCCGTCGTCTTCAAGACGGGAGGCCTGTCGTGGAATCACCTGGCCGCCCTTGTCTGTGTGGTTTTGGCCGTATTTTTTGTATTCAAATAAAGCATTGTCATGAACGAGAAACGCATACTGGTCGTGGACGATGAAGAGGATCTCTGCGAAATCCTCCAGTTCAACTTGGAAACCGCCGGGTTCCGGGTGGACACCGCCTTCAGTGCCGAAGAGGCGCTCAAAATGGATTTGAGCGTATATCATCTGTTCCTACTGGATGTGATGATGGGCGAAATTTCCGGGTTCAAGATGGCCGCTGCCTTACGGAAAATGGAGACCGTCAAACACCGCCCCATCATCTTCCTGACCGCCAAGGACACGGAAACCGACAAACTGACGGGATTCTCCCTGGGAGCCGACGACTACATCTCCAAGCCGTTCTCGATCAAAGAAGTCATTGCCCGCGTCAAAGCAGTACTCAACCGCAGCGCCGTCCTGAACGGCGAGACCGACTACGATGCCGTGGAAAACCCGACCGGCATCCTGCAATACGACACACTGCGCCTCAATCCAGCCGAAAAGAGCGTGTATATCGGAAACACACCGATCGCGTTGACCAAGAAAGAATACCAGATACTCTTCCTCTTCCTGCAGCACCCCGACACGCTGTTCACACGCGAGCAGCTGCGCAGCGAAATCTGGTCGGACGAAGCGGAAGTGGCCGACCGCACCGTAGATGTCAACATCACCCGGTTGCGCCGGAAAATCGCCCCTTATGACAAACGGCTGGTCACCCGGCAAGGGTACGGCTACGCCTTCAACAGCAAGTAAAAAAAAAAGAAGCTGCCCGGTCGGACAGCTTCTTTTTTTTACTGAATGGCGCGGTTTAGAACCAGCGTACAAAACAGAAGTCCTGTTTGTGCGGAAGGTCGGCGTTCTTCGGGATCATACGGAAGGCGCACTTGTACAAACCACCGTTCTGTACCTTGAACGAGGTATGGAAAGTCAGCTTGGAGCCTTCCTTTTTCACCACATCCATATCGAACACCTTGTTGAGCTTGTCCTCGCCGTCAACGGTAGTGAGCACCACCATCTGTACGGCAACGCTGTCATTGAGCGATGCGTCTTTGACATCAACACTGGCTTGGAACTCGTAGAGCTTGCCCGTCTCACCTTCGAACATCATCGTATCCGTATTGTATTCCGACGACGTTTCGATTTGATCCCAGGCAGCCACCATCTTCTCCTTCCAGGCGGCGATTTCCTTGGCTTTGGCAAATGCGTTGGCCTTCAAGGAACGCGAACGCTGGGTCTCCTTGTTGTAGAAACGTTCGATGTAATCATCAAGCATACGCTTGGTCGTATAGATCGGAGCAATCTTGGCGAAGGAGTTCTTGATATACTGGATCCATTCCGGCGAATAGCCTTTGCTGTTCTTGGCGAAATAGAGCGGAATGATCTCGTTTTCGAGCATCATGTAGATGGTGGCGGCGTCCAACTGGTCCTGATGGGCTTGGTTGGTGTAGGTGCGCTTGTCGGTGAGCGCCCAACCGGCACCCTTGCGGTAACCTTCGTACCACCAGCCGTCCAATACGGAGAAGTTCAACACACCGTTCATCTCCGCCTTTTCGCCGGACGTACCGGAAGCCTCCAACGGACGGGTCGGCGTATTCAACCAGATATCCACACCGGAAATCAAGCGCTTGGCCAAAGCAATGTCATAATTCTCAAGGAAGATGATCTTGCCCAGGAACTCGGGACGGCGCGAAATCTCGATGATGTTCTGTATCAGTTTCTGACCGCCGGCATCGGCCGGGTGGGCCTTACCAGTGAAGATAAACTGAACCGGGTATTGCGGATTGTTGACAATCTTGGAAAGACGCTCCAAATCGGTAAACAGCAGGTGCGCACGTTTGTACGTGGCAAAACGACGGCCGAAGCCGATGGTAAGCGCATTCGGATTGATCTTCTCCAACACGCTGACAATACGCGATGGATCGCCCTGATTCTTCAACCAGCTTTCACGGAACTTGGTCTTGATGTAATCCACAAGTTTCTGCTTCAACAGCTGACGGGTGGCCCAAATTTCCTCATCGGGCACATCGTAAATGCGTTCCCAGTACTTCACATTCGACTGATCCTGCAGGAACTCGGCGCCGAATGCCTTCAAGTGCAGACGCTTCCACTCGGGAGCCGACCAGGTCGGATAGTGTACACCGTTGGTCACATAGCTTACATGCGATTCTTCGGGGAAATAGCCGTCCCAGATCTTTTTAAACATATTCTGCGAAACACGTCCGTGCAGCCAGCTGACACCGTTGACCTCCTGGCAGGTGTTGCAGGCGAACACCGTTACCGAGAATTTCTCGGTCAGATCGCCGGCCACCTCGCGGCCCATGTTCATGAAGTCGCTCCACGACAGACCGAGCTCTTCGGCGAATCGCGACATATATCCTTGGAACAAGCCCTCGTCGAACTTGTCGTGACCGGCCGGAACCGGCGTATGGGTGGTGAACAGCGAAGAGGAACGAACCACTTCCATGGCTTCGTTGAAACTCAACCCGTCCTTCTTCATGTAGTTCATCAAACGCTGTACATTGAGGAATGCAGCATGGCCCTCGTTGCAGTGGTAAACATCCTTTTCAACCCCCAGTTTCTCCAAGGCGAGGATACCGCCGATACCCAGCATGATCTCCTGCTTGAGACGGTGTTCGTTGTCGCCGCCGTACAAATGGTAGGTGATGGTGCGGTCGCCCTCGTTGTTGAGTTCGGTGTCGGTGTCCAGGAGGATGAGATCGACACGGCCCACACGCACACGCCAGAGATTGGCGTAGATATTGCGGCCGGGATAGGGAACTTCGATGGTGATGGGTTTACCCTCGGCATCGACATACTGCTCAATGGGAAGTGCCTCGAACTGCTGGGCGTCGTAGATGGCGATCTGCTCGCCGTTCATGGACAACGCCTGGGTGAAATAGCCATATCGGTACAGGAAACCGACCGCTGTCATATCCACATTGCAATCGCTGGCCTCCTTCAAGTAGTCACCGGCCAGAATGCCCAGACCACCGGAGTAGATTTTGAGGATTTCGGTCAGACCGTACTCCATACTGAAGTAGGCGACCGACGGACTGCCGGCTACGGGCTTCACCCGCATATAATCTTCGAATTTCGTATAGAGCGCGTCCATGCGGCTCATAAACTCCTTGTTCTCCTCCAAGGAGGCGTATTGTTCGCTTTTCAGTTTTTGCAGGAAGAGGACGGGATTGCCGCCGACGGCGATCCACAGGTCGGGATTCATTTCGGAGAACAACTCGGTTGCCTCGCTGTTCCAAGACCACCACAGGTTCTTGGAAATCTCTTGGAGTTTCTGAAACTTTTCCGGCACCTGGAACTTCACCGTTACGGAACGCCAGTTCGGATAGTTTACGTTACATACAGGAATTTTCATACTATAATGTTGTAAATATTACTTTCGGTTTTACAAAACGTTGCAAATATATACTTTTCGCATGGCAAATCCAACCGTCCGGCGCAAAAGCAAAACGATTGTTCATAATTTTTTCGGAAGATTTGATTGTAAGGAATAAAAGAAGGGAAGACAGTCAATTCCATCTTCCCTTCCGAGGGTGAAAGACGGGGCTCGAACCCGCGATATTCGGAACCACAATCCGACGCTCTGCCAACTGAGCTACATTCACCAGCTATGCCAATTTTTATTGACGGTGCAAAGGTAATACAAAAAATCGATTGAGCAATCTTTTTTTCAAAAAATCTCCTATTTCCCCACCCAACGCAGACCGTCGGCATCCAACTCGATCAAGCGGCGCTTGTAGAGGTCGCCAACGGCTTTCTTGAAGGTTTTCTTGCTCATTTGCAGGCAGTCATACACGTCCTCGGCCGGCGATTTGTCGGTGAGCGGCAGGAATCCGCCCCGCCCGCGGATGGCTTCCGCCAAACGGTCCGGCTCGGAGGCGATGCCCGCATACCCGGCGCGTCGGAGCGACAAATCGACCTTGCCGTCCGGCCGCAGTGTCTTCACATAGCCCCGCATCCGGTCGCCCAAGTGCAACGGACGGAACACTTCGTTCTTATATAACAGCCCGAGCCAGGCGCCGTCAATCACAGCCTTATAGCCCAACGGCGTGGTTCCAGCGATCTGCAGGTCCACTTCGTCTCCGACGGCATGTCCGAACGGCTGGCGGCCCAGGAATCGTTCCCATTTCTGCGTCGCTACCACCCGGTGGGAGGAAGAATCCTCATATACATGGACAAACGCCCGGTCACCGACCTGAAAGTCGCGTTTCTGTTCACTGAAAGGCAGGAGCAGATCTTTGGCGATTCCCCATGCCAGGAAGGCGCCGACCGAGGTCACCTGAACCACTTCGAGCAAGGCGAACCCGCCCACTTCGACCAGCGGTTGCAGTGTAGTCACTACCGGACGGCCGGTAGAGTCAAGATAGAGGAAACCAGTCAGTTCATCGCCCGGCCGGATATGTTCGGGGACATACTTCGAGGGCATCAAAACCTCCCCCCACTCTTCTCCGTCCAGGTAAATGCCGAATTCCACTTCCTTGACCACACGGAAGTTCTGTGTTTTGCCTAATTGCTTCATATCAATGGTATCAGGATGCCGGAACCAATTCTTCGTAATCCGGCAGGGCATCGGGAGCCGGATGCAGGTCATCGGGCAAGGGAGTCAGCTCTTCGGGAAGCGGCTGCAGGTCAGATGGATGATCTACGGTCGGAACCGGCGCCGGGCGCTTGCCACGCTGGCGGTCGGTCCGCTCTTCGTCCGTGGTTTCGGACTCCTCCTGCTGACGCTGCTGCTCCTTGAGCCGTTCGCGCTTCTCCTCCTTCGCCTTGAGCTCACGCACAAACCAGGCGGTAATCTCATTGACATAGTCGGAAGCCAGCCATGCCAATTCCGGATTGCCGGTCTGGGTGAAGACGAGGTACTTCCGACCCCGGTTGTACATATACCAATAGGTCGTGTATGCGTCAATGCGCACATACTGCTCATTGCGCTCGTAATAGAGCAGGTCGAGCATGGTCAGCAGGTGCATGTAGGATTCAAACTCCTCGCGCCCCAGAAAGACAACGCATTGACTGCGCTCACCCGCATTCTTGACGGTGATACGGATATCAAAACCGCTGGCACTGCGTTCCAACACGCAGGACTTGTCTTTGGCGGGATAGCCGCCGAACTTCATAATGGCGGTTTCCGCAAAAACCACCTGCAGCAGACTGACGGCGAGCAACAGGATGCACAATCTTTTCACAACGGGCAGCGATTTGATAAGACTCCGGATGCAAAGTTAACCATTCTGGCGGAATTTCAAAACCCGCTGGACGATTTTTGCATCCACGCCCCCCGGAGTTCAGAACTCGGACGAGAAATGGAAACGGATGGCTTTGAAGTCCTCCTGGGCCATTTGCAGCACATAAGCCGAATCGGCCAGGAACACATCGCGGCCTTCCTTGTCGCGGGCCATGTACTGGTATTTCCGTTTCTTGAAGTTGTCCAGTTCCTTGGGATCGTCGCTCTCCACCCAGCAGGCTTTGTACAGACGGATGGGTTCCCAGCGGCACTGCGCGCTGTATTCGTGCAGCAGGCGGTACTGGATCACCTCGAACTGCAGCTGCCCTACGGTACCGATGATCTTGCGGCCGTTGAACTGGTTGACAAACAACTGGGCGACACCCTCGTCCATCAATTGGTCAATGCCCTTCTGCAGCTGTTTCTGCTTCATCGGATCGGCATTCTCTATGTATTTGAACATTTCGGGCGAGAAGCTGGGGAGCCCCTTGAAGTGGATATCCTCACCGGCGGTCAGGCTGTCACCGATTTTGAAATTGCCGGTATCGGGCAAACCTACGATATCGCCGGCGTAGGCTTCGTCAACGGTCTCCTTTTTCTGCGCCATAAAGGCGGTCGGAGCCGAAAATTTCATCATCTTGCCCTGACGCACATGCTTGTAGTTGACGTTACGTTCGAATTTGCCGGAGCATACTTTGACAAATGCGATGCAGCTGCGGTGGTTGGGATCCATGTTGGCGTGAATCTTGAACACGAAGCCGGAAAAAGCCTCCTCCTGCGGATCGACCAACCGCTCCTGCGCCTGTACGGGCCGCGGCGACGGAGCAATTTCCACGAAACAGTCGAGCAGCTCCTTCACACCGAAGGTGTTGAGCGCACTTCCGAAAAAAACCGGCGCCATTTCGCCCTTCAGGTATTCCTCCCGGTCAAAATCGGGATACACCCCTGCAACCAGGTCGAGATCCTCACGCAGTTTGGCAGCGTCTTTGGCTCCGATGTAGTCTTCCAACTCCTTAGAATTCAAATCCTTGAAGGCAATCGTTTCAGAAACAGTCTGCTTGTTGGGCGTATAGAGGTTAAGATCCTCCTTATATATATTGTACACGCCCTTGAACGAATACCCCATGTTAATGGGCCAGCTCAGCGGACGCACACCGATCTGCAACTCCTGCTCCACCTCATCGAGCAGATCGAACGGGTCTTTGCCCTCACGGTCCATTTTGTTGATAAAGACCATAACCGGCGTTTTGCGCATCCGGCACACCTGCATCAGTTTGCGCGTTTGGGTTTCCACACCCTTGGCCGCATCAATGACAATGATAACACTGTCAACCGCCGTCAGCGTACGGAAGGTGTCTTCGGCGAAATCCTGGTGTCCGGGGGTATCGAGAATGTTGATTTTGAAGTCCCGGTACTCAAATCCCATCACCGATGTGGCCACCGAAATACCACGCTGCTTCTCGATCTCCATCCAGTCGGACGTGGCCGTCTTTTTGATTTTGTTGGATTTCACGGCACCGGCCACATGGATGGCACCGCCGAAGAGCAGCAGCTTCTCGGTCAGTGTCGTCTTACCGGCGTCCGGGTGACTGATAATGGCAAACGTGCGGCGGCGCAGAATTTCATCGGAAAGGCCCATAGGAAACGTTTCTTGTTTAGTGGAATTTTGCGTGCAAAGGTAGTTTAAATTTCCATAAAAACCCTTACCTTTGCGAGGAAAAAACTGAGACGCTATGTTACGTTCCTGGCACGAATGCCGTATCCGCTACGACCGTCAAGAAGAAGACGGCAAGATTAAGAAAGTATCCGAATCCTATCTGGTGGAGGCATTGACCTACACCGAAGTGGAGACCCGTCTTTTCAAGGAACAGGGCCAAAACATCCACGGAGAATACCTCATCCCCAACATCAAGCGGGCCCGCTATTCGGAGGTCATCCCCACCGAACTCAACGAAGACAACCCCTGGTTCAACTGCAAGTACACCATGACCATTCTCAACGAGGTGTCGGGTAAGGAGCAGAAAGTCGCCATGACGGCCCTGGTGCAGGCCGAGGACTGCGAGGACACGCTCAAACGATTCGGCGAATACATGCGCGGCACGGTTTCGGACATCGAAATCACCAGCGTCAGCAAGAGCCCGATTGTAGCCTGCTACAAAGCGGAGGACGACGCTTCCGTCTCCGCACAGATCGAGGCCAATTCCGCCCTCCCCGATCCCAATCCGGTTTCCACGCCTTCCGTAGAATAAACCGGACAGCGAACCGATACCCAAAACAAGGCGGAACTACTCTGCGGCGTCCGCCGATGATTGGGAGTCGGAGCCCTCAATGATTTCACCATCGAGAATCAAGCCGATCTGATAGCCGTTGCGGCCGGCATACTGCCGGATGACCGGCAGCGAGTCACTCACCACCGAGCATGCCGTTTCGGGCAGATGCAGTGAGCGGGTCAAATAGTCGGAAACAACGCGGTTGCGGCGCTCCATGACCCGTTGCATACGGTTTTCCGTAGCCTCACGGTAAAGCGCATCCACATTGTCCATGTACTTCTTTTTGGGTACAAGCCCCTGTTCCCGCATACGCTGCTCCACAAAAGCCTTCACCTCTTTGGACTTGATATCCGTTCGGAAAATGTCCGACTTGTCCATGAACATCAAATCCTCACGCTCAATCTCCGGATGACGGCTGAGGTAGAAGTCAAACTGGAGCGAACGGGTCAGAAAACCGGTCATTCCCTCCTTCAGGTTGAGGTGCTGCGACAGCACAAACCGCAAC
>JAGDAS010000149.1 GCA_017959385.1 Paludibacteraceae bacterium | reverse complement strand
TTCAATAACATTGCTTGCTCCGCTGACCGATGTTGCACCGTAGTTGCCGTGTTTGGCCACCTTGTAGCCTGCGCCCGCAACAACAAAGCACGAGCAGGTTGAGATGTTGAAGGTGTTTTTGCCATCGCCGCCCGTACCCACAATGTCGAGTACGTCGTAGGGCTTGGTGTCGATGAACACTCCTGTTTCGAGGATACCGTCGCGCAGGCCCAAAAGCTCATCGATGGTGATGCTCCGCATCTGCCAGGCCATCATCAACGCAGCCAATTGGGCGTCGCTGTACGACTGCTGCACGATATTGAGCAAAATCGTTTTCGTCTGTTCGCGGGTCAATTTCTCTTGATTGACCAACGCATTCAAAATAGCTTTCATACTTGCCTTATTTATGATTCAACCAGTTGGAAATGATTGTTTTTCCATCGGGCGTCAACACGCTTTCTGGATGGAATTGGATGCCATGGATGTCGTACTCGGCATGCTTGAGACCCATGATGAGGCCTTCTTCGCTGGTGGCGGTCACCAAAAGCGAGGAAGGGAACCCGCCAAGATCGACCACCCACGAGTGGTAGCGTCCGATGGAGATGGTCGAAGGCAATCCCTCGTACAGGTAGTCGTTGCCTAAAAGCCGGCAGGGGGTCTGCACTCCGTGATATACCTCGGAAAGATTGGTCAGCCTGCCGCCGAATGCCTCGCCGATGGCCTGGTGGCCCAAACAAATGCCCAGCAGCGGTTTATGGCCCGCATAGCGGCGGATGACCTCCAGCAGTTGGCCGGCTTCCGAAGGAATGCCCGGACCGGGCGAAAGGATGATTTTGTCACAGGCATCCACCCGGTTGTAATCCACCTGGTCGTTGCGCATCACCGTCACCTCGGCGCCCAGTTCCTTGACCAGGTGCGACAGGTTGTAGGTAAACGAGTCGTAATTGTCTATAATCGCTATTTTCATAATCTGTCGTTTTGTGGGTTACATGTTTTCCGCCATCAGGATGGCTTTTTTCAGGGCGCCCAGCTTGCTGTTGACCTCCTGGAGTTCGTATTCGTCGTCGCTCTTGGCCACCACGCCAGAACCGGCCTGGAACCACAACTCGCCGTTGCGGCTGACGAACGAATGGATGGTGATGGCGTGGTTGAGACTGCCGTCGAAACCGATAAAACCGATGCAGCCGCCGTAAGCTCCGCGGTTGTGCGGTTCGTACTCCGTAATGAGCTGCATGGCGCGTACCTTGGGGGCCCCGCTGAGCGTACCGGCCGGAAAGGTGTCGATAAAGGTCTTGACCGGGTCGCTGCCGGCGTCCAACGCTCCGCTCACCCGGCTCACCAGGTGGATGACATGGCTGTAGTACTGCATGTCTTTATAGAAATCCACCTTCACATCGTGGCAGTTGCGGCTTAGGTCGTTGCGCGCCAGATCCACCAGCATGACGTGCTCGGCGTTCTCTTTGGGGTCGTTGCGCAGGTATTGGGCGTTTTGCTCGTCCTGCTCCTTGTTGCCCGTGCGCTTGGTCGTACCGGCAATCGGGTCGATGTAGGCGCGCCCGCCCTCGATGCGGCAGTGCGTTTCGGGCGATGACCCGAAGATGCGGAAGCCGCCGAAATCAAAGTAGAACAGGTAGGGACTGGGGTTAATGCTGCGCAGGGCGCGGTAGAGTTTGAAGTCATCGCCTTCGTAATGATGTACAAACCGGCGCGATACGACGATTTGAAAGACATCGCCGCGCAGGCAGTGCTGTATTCCCTTGCGGATATTGGCCTTGTGCTCCTCGTCGGTCAGCGTGCTGGTGGTTTCGCCCACCGGGTGGAAGTCATAGACGCGTACATTGGTCTTTTGGATGCGTTTTTCGGTTTCCTCCAAATGGTCGGATTCGCCGTCGGTCAGCAACTCAATGATTTTCATTGTGTTGTTGAAATGGTCGAAGACCACCACCGTTTTGTACAGGATGTACTGCAGGTCGGGG
>JAGDAS010000148.1 GCA_017959385.1 Paludibacteraceae bacterium | reverse complement strand
GCAAGGAGATGGAACTTTTCGCATTCAGCGACCAGGTGGGCAAGGGCCTGCCTTTGTGGCTGCCCAAGGGTACGGCATTGCGCCTCCGCTTGGAGGATTTTCTGAAAAAGATCCAGAAGCAGTTCGGCTACCTGCAGGTGATTACCCCGCATATCGGGCACAAGCAGCTCTATGTGACTTCCGGTCACTACGCCAAATCCGGACAGGACTCCTTCCAACCCATCCATACGCCGGAGGAAGGGGAGGAATACCTGCTCAAACCGATGAACTGCCCGCACCACTGCGAGATTTACAAGTTCAAACCCCGTTCGTACAAGGATCTGCCGTTGCGTTTCGCCGAATTCGGTACCGTATATCGTTATGAGCAGAGCGGCGAGCTGCACGGACTTACCCGTGTGCGCAGTTTTACGCAGGACGACGCCCACTTGTTCTGCCGTCCCGACCAGATTTTGGACGAGTTCCTGAAGGTGATGGATATCATCAATGTGATTTTCAATGCCTTGGATTTCAAGAACTACGAGGCACAGATTTCCTTGCGCGATCCCAACAACAAGACCAAATACATCGGCAGTGACGAGGTGTGGGAGAAAGCCGAATCGGCTATTATCGAGGCCTGCAAGCGTAAGAATCTGCCGGCCCGCGTGGAATACGGCGAAGCCGCCTTCTACGGTCCCAAGCTCGACTTTATGGTGAAGGACGCCCTGGGGCGCCGTTGGCAGCTGGGTACCATCCAGGTCGATTACAACCTGCCGGAGCGCTTCCAGTTGGAGTATGTCGGTGCCGATAACCAGAAACACCGTCCGGTAATGATCCACCGTGCGCCGTTCGGCTCCATGGAGCGTTTTGTCGCCGTGCTCATCGAGCATACGGGGGGTAAATTCCCTCTCTGGCTGACGCCCGAACAGGTGGTCATCCTGCCCATCAGCGAAAAGTTCGTCGATTATGCCAACGAAATTGCCGCCGAGCTGGATATGAGCGACGTGCGTGTTTCGGTGGATGACCGCAACGAGAAGATCGGACGCAAGATCCGTGACAACGAGTTGAAACGCATCCCGTATATGATCATTGTGGGTGAGAAGGAACAGCAGGAGCGTACGGTTTCAGTCCGCAAGCAGGGTGACGGAGACAAGGGTTCGATGTCAGTTGCCCAGTTCGCCGCTATGATCAACGACGAGGTGAAGCAGATGACAGAAGGTTTTTTCAAGAAAGCTAACTAACGTTTGACAGATATGAAAAGAATCGCAACCGTCCTTTGCAGTCTGCTGCTGCTGTGCGGATTGGCATCCGCCAAGGACAAACAAGTGAAAATCGCCCAAACCGAACTGCCTGCCAAGGCGCAGGAGTTTGTGGCCAACCATTTCGCCCAATCGCTCGTCAAGAAGGTGGTGAAATCGACGGCCGACAACGGGGTTGAGGCCTTCTTTGTGACCTTCAAGGACAAAACCCGCATCGAATTTGATATGGTGGGTGCCTGGTCGGTGATTACGGCCAAGAAGGCTGCTGTCAGCGATGTGGTGGCTCCGGTCCGGATCCGTTCGGTGCTCCGTACCGACTTTGCCGGCAAGACAATCAAGGCGGCCGACAATGACGGTCTGCGTTTCCATTTTGTGTTTGACGACAAATCGGAAGTGCGCATCAACGCTTTCGGCGAAATCATGGAATAAACACCTCTTGACGGTGGCCGCATGCGGTTGTGGACGCATGTTTATTGAAAAATGACAAAAAATTTGTGTAATTCACGAAATAGACGTACATTTGCACGCTAAAAATTAACCATTTAACACAACGTTTGGAGGACGTATCGTATCGCACAACAGGAATTTACGCCGAGGAGACCGGCCAGAGTCATCAAGGAGAATCCGCATCGTATCAACGAGAAGATTACTGGAACCCCGGAGGTTCGCTTGGTCGGCGACAATGTAGAACAGGGTGTCTACAAGATAAAAGAGGCTATTCAGATTGCAGATGCGCAGAATCTTGATTTGGTGGAGATTTCTGCTTCAGCGGTTCCTCCCGTTTGCAAGGTGGTTGATTATTCCAAGTTCCTCTACCAACTGAAGAAGAAGGAAAAGGAACAGAAGGCCAAGGCTGTCAAGGTGACCGTCAAGGAGATCCGTTTCGGACCGCAGACCGACGACCATGATTACGACTTCAAGCTCAAGCACGCCAAGGAGTTCCTGAACGAAGGATCCAAATTGCGCGCCTATGTGTTCTTCAAGGGTCGTTCCATCATTTTCAAGGAGCAGGGCGAGGTGCTGTTGCTCCGGTTTGCCAACGATTTGGAGGACTTCGGCAAAGTGGATCAGATGCCCGTGCTCGAAGGCAAGCGCATGACCATTATCATGTCGCCCAAAAAGAAGAAATGATTTATTGTTTATTTAATATTTAACTGATTATGCCCAAATTGAAAACTAATTCCGGTGCCAAAAAGAGGTTCGCCCTTACCGGATCAGGAAAGATTAAGAGAAAGCATGCATTCAAGAGCCACATCTTGACGAAGAAGAGCACGAAGCAGAAACGCAATTTGACCTACTCGGGTCTGGTTGACTCTGCCGATCTGTCGAACGTTAAGTCTTTGTTGTGCCTTAAATAAATCATTAACCGAATGTCCAGCATCCAAGTCCGTATGAAATAAGGCCGGCGCTGGCAGTCACAAAACCATTTATTATGCCTAGATCAGTAAACCACGTTGCTTCGAGAGCAAGAAGAAAGAAGATTTTGAAACTTACCCGCGGTTACATCGGCGCCCGCAAGAATGTGTGGACCGTTGCTAAGAACACGTGGGAGAAAGGTTTGACCTATGCCTACCGCGACCGCAAGAACAAGAAGCGTAACTTCCGTGCGCTTTGGATTCAGCGTATCAATGCCGCCGCCCGCATCGAGGGAATGTCCTATTCCAAGTTGATGGGCGCACTGCACAAGGCCGGCATCGAAATGAACCGCAAGGCTTTGGCCGATCTCGCAGCCAACGAACCGAAGGCTTTCAAAGCTATCGTTGACAAAGTGAAGTAACAACGCTACGCAGCGTTCAGCATAAAAAAAGGATGATCCGTCGGATCATCCTTTTTTTTATGACTGTGGAGGAATCAGCAGCCGTAGAGTTTCTGTTGCTGGGCCTTGACCAGCTCGTCGTCAAGGTAGTCGTCGTAGGTGGTCACCTTGTCGATGATGCCGTTGGGCGTAAGCTCAATGATACGGTTGCAGACCGTCTGGATGAACTCGTGGTCGTGCGAGGCCATCAGGATGTTGCCTTTGAAGGTTTTCAGCGAGTTGTTGAAAGCCTGGATAGACTCCAGATCCAAATGGTTGGCAGGCGAGTCGAGTACCATGACGTTGGCGTTTTTGAGCATCATACGGGCAATCATGCAACGCATTTTCTCACCACCCGAAAGTACACTCGATTTTTTGAAAATCTCTTCACCGGCAAACAGCATGCGTCCCAAGTAACCGCGTACAAATGATTCGGTGGTGTCGGGCGAATACTGGCTCAGCCAGTCAACCAGGGTGAGGTCGGTGTTGAAGAAGGCGGAGTTGTCAAGCGGCAGATAGGCCGAAGTGATGGTGACACCCCAGTTGTAGGTGCCGCTTTCCGCTTTCTGGTTGCCATTGATGATTTCGAACAGGGCGGTCATGGCACGCGGATCGCGCGATACGAAGGCGATCTTGTCGTCTTTCTCCACGTTGAAGTTGACGTCCTTGAACAGGCAGGTGCCATCGACCGAAGCCGTAAGTCCCTTGACCTCCAGCACCATGTTGCCCGGCTCGCGCTCGGGGGTGAAGATGATGCCCGGGTACTTGCGGGTAGAGGGCTGGATTTCCTCGATGTTGAGTTTCTCCAACATCTTGCGGCGCGAGGTGGCCTGTTTGGATTTGGCCACGTTGGCGCTGAAGCGGCGGATGAACTCTTCCAGTTCCTTGCGCTTCTCCTCGGCCTTCTTGTTCTGCATCTGCTGTTGGCGCAGAGCCAGTTGGCTTGATTCGTACCAGAACGAGTAGTTACCGGCGAAAAGTTGGATTTTGCCATAGTCAATATCGACCGTATGGGTGCTCACGGCATCGAGGAAGTGACGGTCGTGCGATACTACCAGTACGGTGTTTTCGTAGTTGGCCAGGTAATTCTCCAACCAGGCGATGGTCTCAATGTCCAAGTCGTTGGTGGGCTCGTCGAGCAGCAGGTTGTCGGGGTTGCCGAACAGGGCGCGGGCCAACAGGATACGCACTTTCACCTTACCGGGAAGGTCCTTCATCAGCGTATAGTGCAAATCTTCCTTGATGCCCAGGTTGCTGAGCAGGGAGGCGGCGTTCGATTCGGCGTCCCAGCCGTCCATTTCGGCGAACTGCTCCTCCAGTTCGGAGGCCCGCAGGCCGTCGGCTTCGCTGAAGTCCTCCTTGGCATAGAGGGCGTCTTTCTCCTTCATGACAGACCAAAGCCGCTCATGGCCGGTCAGTACGGTGTCCATTACCGTGTAGTCATCAAACTCAAAGTGGTTCTGTTTAAGCACCGACAGACGTTCGTTCGGACCGAACACGATGGTGCCGCGGGTAGGCTCCAAATCGCCGCTGAGCATACGCAGCAGCGTGGATTTGCCGGCGCCGTTGGCACCGATCACACCATAGCAGTTGCCGGGTGTGAATTTCAGATTGACGTCTTGAAAAAGAATGCGTTTGCCAAACTGGATGGCGAGATTCGAAACGGATATCATGGATTGTTAAAAATTGGGGTGCAAAGATAACTATTTTTAACGAGAATAAAAAATCGGGTGTGTTGCCGGTTCCGGATTTTTGCCTATCTTTGCTGAAACAACTTACGTAAAATGAACAATCAGGAAATGAATACGGGTTCCTATTCCCATTTGGTGGATGAACTCGGCGGCAGCCAACGCCGTTCTTACGATGCGGAAAGCATGGAGTGGGCGCAGAAGACTTTGATGCGCAATGTGTACGGCTGGATGACCATGGCACTGGTCATTACCGGCATGATGGCCTATTATATGGGTACGAATCCGGATTTGGTGTTAACCATTTTTTCCAACAGTGTGTTGTTCTGGGGGCTGTTTATCGCCGAGATCGCTTTGGTGATGATTCTGAGTGCCCGGATTGATAAAATGTCGTTCGCCACAGCCGGCATCCTGTTCGGTGTCTATTCGCTGCTCAACGGCGTGGTGATGGGCAGTATCTTTTTGGTTTACACTCTTGAATCCATCGCTTCGACTTTCTTTATTACGGCGGGTATGTTCGCTGTCATGGCGCTGATCGGTACAGTGATCAAGAAGGATCTGAGCGGAATGGGACGCTTTCTGCTCATGGCGCTCGTCGGGCTCATCATCGCATCGGTGGTCAACTGGTTCATGCAGAGCAGTACGCTCTATTGGATTACTTCCGGGGTAGGTGTGCTGCTGTTTACCGGCCTGACGGTCTATGATGCGCAGAAAATCAAGCGGATGTTTGCCGAAGTGGACGATGTCAATGACTCGGTCCGCAAGTATGCGCTGCTGGGAGCTTTGTCGCTCTATCTCGACTTCATCAACCTGTTCCTGTACCTGTTGCGTTTCCTGGGCAACCGGCGCAGTTGATTCCTTACGGATATGCAGTTAAGTGACATTCATAGTCCGAAAGACCTCAAACGTCTTCCGGTGGAGGAACTTCCCGCGCTTTGTCAGCAGTTGCGGAGCGCCTTGTTGCAGAAACTCAGCGCATGTGGCGGACACATCGGTCCCAATCTCGGATTTCTGGAGGCCACCGTGGCGTTGCATTATGTGTTCGATTCACCGACCGATAAGTTTGTGTTCGATGTGTCGCACCAGAGCTATGTGCATAAGATGCTGACCGGCCGGATGCAGGCTTTCCTCGATCCGGCGCATTACGCTGACGTGTCGGGGTATACCAACCCGGCGGAGTCCGAACATGACTCGTTCAACGTGGGGCACACCTCCACGTCGGTCAGTCTGGCGGTCGGATTGGCCCGGGGCCGCGACTTGTTGGGTAAGTCCGGCAATGTGGTGGCGGTCATCGGTGACGGATCGCTCAGTGGCGGCGAGGCCTTTGAGGGGCTGGACAATGCCGCCATGTTGGGCTCCAACTTTATTGTGGTGGTCAACGACAATGAAATGTCCATTCCGGAGAATAGCGGTGGTATGTACCGCAATCTCAAACAGTTGCGTGAAACCGACGGGAAAGCCGGTTGCAATTTCTTCAAAGCCATGGGTCTCGATTATATGTATGAGGACCGGGGCAACGATGTAAAGGCGTTGGTGGACATTTTCCGTAAGGTGAAGGATACCGACCATCCGGTGGCGGTGCATATCCATACGCAGAAGGGCATGGGCTATGCGCCCGCTATGCAGAACAAGGAGTATTTCCACTGGGGATTTCCGTTCGATCTGCAGACGGGAGCGTGCAAACTTAAGTTCGAGGGGGAGAATTATCAGGACCTGACGGGTGCTTGGCTGATGGATCAGATCAAGAGGCGCCCGGAGGTGGTGGCCATTACGGCCGCCATGCCGATGACGTTCGGCTTTACTCCGGCCATGCGTGCCGAAGCCGGCCGCCAGTTTGTCGATGTGGGAATCGCCGAAGAACATGCTGTCGCCATGGCCTCGGGTATTGCCAAGGCCGGCGGACGTCCGGTTTTCGCTCTCAACAGCACTTTTTTGCAGCGTACTTACGACCAGATGATCCAGGATTTGTCGCTCAACGGCAATCCGGCGGTGATCCTGGTATTCTATAACGGTGTGTACAGCCTGAACGACGTGACGCACACGGGGTTCCAGGATATTCCGATGCTTTCGAACATTCCCGGGCTGACTTATCTGTCGCCGGTAACCAAAGAGGAATACTTCGCGATGCTGGATTGGTCGCTTTCGCAAAATGCCGGTCCGGTAGCCATTCGTGTCCCCGAAAGGGTGGTGTCGTCAGGATCGCCCGATACGACCGATTATAACCGCACCAACAGCTATGAGGTGAAACGGCGCGGCACACGTGTGGCGTTGTTGGGGCTGGGTGTATTCCAGGCGCAGGCAGCCGAAACACTTCGTCTGCTCGAACAACAGGGCGTGCAGGGGACATTGATCAATCCCAAATTCGTGTCCGGAGTGGATACAGTACTGTTGGAGTCGCTCAAGGCGGATCATGAGCTGGTGGTTACCTTGGAGGACGGTATCATGGAGGGCGGCTTCGGCGCTAAAATCGCCCAGTTCTATGGCGACAGCAGTATGAAGGTTCTTTGCCGCGGTTTGCGGAAGGATTTCTACGACCGTTTCAAGACAGACGAGCTGCTACGGCAGATGCGTCTAACGCCCGGGCAGCTTGCCGCCGACGTAATGGCGGTGCTCAACCGTTGATGCGCGCTGTCCGGTGCTCCCGTCTTACAGCCATGCGGTCAGTTCCGCAGGGGTGTTGATGAGGTGGCAGGCACCAGCGGCCTCCAATTCTTCTTTATTGCGGAACCCCCAACAAACTCCGACGCTTTCGACGCCGGCATTGGCCGCCGTCTGCATGTCGATACCCGTATCGCCTACATAAAGGCTGTCGGTGGCCGCAATGCCGGTGGCGGCCAGAATGTCGTGTACGATTTGCGGGTCGGGCTTGATGGAAACGCCTTCGCGTTGTCCCAATACCACGTCAAACAGTTGGTCGCCCCAGTAGTGGCGCACTAGTTCTTCGGTGCCTTGTTGGAACTTGTTGGAGGCAACGGCCAGGTGTATGCCCGTTTGCCGTAAGGAGCCCAGAAGGTCGTTGATGCCTTCGTAAGGACGGGTGAGGTCGGTTTTGTGGGCGGTGTAGTAGCTTTTGAACTGTTCCAGCAGCCGGTCAACCGATTCTTCGGGAAGGGTGTCCGGCGCCAAGGCATTGATGATCAGGTTGCGGATGCCGCGGCCCACAAACCAGCGGTAGGCTTCGAGCGGATGGGTGGGGTAGCCGTTGTTTTCCAGGATGTGGTTGCAGGCCGCCCCCAAATCCGATATGGTGTTGAGCAGCGTGCCGTCGAGGTCAAAGATGACGAGTTTTTTCATGTTGCCAGTGTCGGGATTGGAATGTGCTCCCAGATTCTTCTTACAATGATTGAGAAAACTCACACAAGTATTCTCCCGGGGTAGAAATCGGAATTATGCTGAAGTTGAAATCTTTCTTGTTGTTTGTAACGATACAGTCGCATTTGTTCTCAATTGCGCAATAGTATTGCAACGCATCCTCAAAATCGTTTGCCCGCAATGCAATGGCTTGTGCTACTGCTTTTGTGGAAAGCGATTCCACATGAAGCTTTTTGCTCATCCTTTCCAGTTGGTCGTACAACGTCTCTTTCCCCAGCGCCTTCCTCATGATGTATGCCATGTTTGCCATGGTAAGTGTTGATGTGTGGAAGGATAATGTGCTTGAAGGCATGTCCAGCAATTTGACGGCGTCGAACCATCCTTCGCGTTTCAAAATGATGTCGAGGAGAATGTTTGTGTCAATAAATACAGCCTTCATTTTTCCAACAAATAAACCAATCGTTCGTCATTTTTGACATTGATTCCGTCTAAAGAGACGATTCCGACGAAGTCTGTCCAGCTCCCATTGGAAGAAACCTTTATTTTTCCGATTTTCCCTTTTTTGGCCACGGACGATGTCTGTCCATATGCAACGGCTGGCTCTGCGGCGATGAAACTGCCCTCGTCCAATCTGGCTTTCAGTGAAAAGGGAATTCCCCGGGTGTTGACTACCTGGGTTAAAAACAGCCGGATTGCAGAGGCCAT
>JAGDAS010000147.1 GCA_017959385.1 Paludibacteraceae bacterium | reverse complement strand
GCTTCTTGGCCTCCTCGAGCAGCAGCAGGTAATCGTCGAGCATCTTCTTCTTGGGGAAGGAAATGCCGTACAGACGGGTCAGCTGCGGGCGTTTCTCATCGCCACGCCAATAGGCGCCGGCCACGCTAATCACCTTGAAGGCCTTGATAATGCCCGTATTGGCCAAGTGGGGTCCTTTGCAGAGATCCACGAAATTGCCCTGACGGTAAATGGTGATGTGCCCGTCCTGCAGGTCATTGATCAGCTCCTGCTTATAGGTCTGACCCTTGTCACCGAACATGGAGAGCGCATCGGCCTTGCTGATATCCTCGCGGATCAAATCAGCCTTGCGCGACACAATCTCGGCGAATTTGGCTTCGATGGCGGCGAAGTCGCCCTCCTTGATCACAGCCGTTCCGGGATCCACATCGTAATAGAAACCATTCTCAATAGCCGGTCCGATACCGAACTGGATGCCGGGATACAACTCCTGCAAAGCCTCGGCCATCACATGGGCGGAGGTGTGCCAGAAAGCGTGCTTGCCTTCTTCGTCCTCCCACTTCAGCAGTTGGAGGGTGGCGTCGGACTGGATGGGGCGGTTTACTTCCACCACCTCACCGTTCACTTTGGCGGCAATCACTTCCTGCGCCAGACGCGGGCTGATGCTCTCAGCCACCTGCATACCCGTCACACCGGCCGCATATTCGCGGACAGAACCATCGGGAAAAGTAATCTTAATCATATAACGAAAATCGGTTTGCTTAAACAACTTGCAAAATTAATACAATTAATCGGAAAACGGAAGGCGAATCCGCTAAAATCATTGCTCCTTGTCGGAAAATGGGCGCCCTGCCCGGACCGATGCGGGACAAAGCGGCGAAAGACCGCATTTTGCGCAAGCCGGTTTGCGGGCGGTGCAGGTATAGCGGCCATGCAACAGAAGCCAGTGATGCGCTTTGGCCTGCAGACCGGCGGGGATATGCGCCGTCAGCGTGCGTTCCACAGCCAGGGGCGTAGCCGCCTTCGGAGAAACCAAGCCCAACCGGTGCGCCACCCGGAACACATGGGTATCGACCGGCATGGCCGCCCGGCCGAACCACACCGCCAGCACCACATTGGCCGTTTTGCGGCCCACACCTGGCAGACGCTGCAAAGCCTCGGCGCTGTCGGGCACCGCACCCCCGAATTCGCGGACAAGCACAGAGGCAAGCCCCTGCAAATGAGCCGCTTTGCTATTGGGATAAGAAACCGAACGGATATAGAAAAGGAGGTCGTCTGCGGTAGCCACAGCCATAGCCTCCGGCGTAGGATAAGCCTCAAAAAGGGCTGGAGTCACTTGATTGACACGTTTGTCGGTACACTGCGCCGACAGCACGACGGCCACCAGCAGCTCAAACGCATTGCGGTAATGCAGCTCCGCTTCGGCGTCGGGCATATTGCGCCCGAACCATTCCAAAACGGAGGCATATCGTTCGGCGCGTTTCATTCGGCCATTTCGCGGGGAGTGGAAAGATCCAGCACGCCACCGTCGCTGTCGCGGAATTCATACTGCAGCAGTGCGAAGTTCTGGTTGGGGCAGATGTGTATCCCCCACCCGTAGCGCATACGCCATTTCAGCACCAGGCTGGGGAACCCCTTCTTGGCATAGGCATACACATAAGGGTGTACATAGAGCGTAGCCCTGTGCACATGCATCTTCGAATGCAGCATTTCGAGCTTGCTCTCCAGCATGTCGGTAAACAACAATGACGAGCGTATCTTGCCCTCCCCCTGGCAGGTCGGACAGCGCTCCGAAGTATCGACCAACGTCACGGGACGTACCCGCTGACGCGTAATTTGCATCAAGCAGAACTTACTGAGCGGCAACACGTTATGACGAGCAGAATCGTTCTTCATATTCTCGCGCATCCGATCGTACACCTGCTGTTTGTGCTCATTGGTGTGCATATCGATCAGGTCGATGACCACAATGCCGCCCATATCGCGCAGGCGCATCTGGCGGGCCACCTCGTCAACAGCCATCATGTTGACCTCAAAGGCGGTATCCTCCTGTTCATTGTCGGACTTGGTACGGGTTCCGCTGTTGACATCAATTACGTGGAACGCCTCCGTGTGCTCAATGACCAGGTAGGCGCCTTTCTTCATGGAAACCACCCGTCCGAAGGCTGCCTTGATCTGGCGGGTAATATTGTAAACATCAAAAATGGGGAGACGGTCCTGATAGTATTTCACCAGATCTGCCTTGGCCGGTTCGATAAGCTCCAAATAGGAGCGTACTTCATTGTAAACGGCCTTGTCGTTGAT
>JAGDAS010000146.1 GCA_017959385.1 Paludibacteraceae bacterium | reverse complement strand
GCTTACATAGACGATGCGCTGCGGGGCGGCCTGCAGGATAACCTTGACAACATCCTCGTGCATACCGGCGCGGGGCGGGTCGGTGATGATGACGTCGGGGCGGCCGTGCTGCTGTACAAAGGCCTCACTGAGCACATCCTTCGTGTCACCGGCGTAAAAGAGGGTATTGTCCAAGTGGTTGAGCGATGCATTGACCTTGGCGTCCTCAATCGCTTCCGGCACATACTCGATGCCGATCACCTGTCGGCATTGGTGCGCTACGAAGTTGGCAATGGTGCCCGTGCCGGTATAAAGGTCGTAAACCCGTTCCACACCCGTCAGTCCGGCAAACTCACGCACCACCTTGTAGAGTTCGTAGGCCTGCAGGCTGTTGGTTTGGTAAAAGGACTTCGGTCCGATTTTGAAACGCAGGTCCTCCATGTGCTCGTAGATGCAGTCTGTGCCCTTGAATACACGGATATCCTGGTCGAAGAGCGTGTCGTTGGCTTTGCCGTTGATGACGTACAGCAGGGAGGTGACAGCGGGGAAATGGTCGCAGACAGCCTGCAGCAGAGCCTCGCGTCCGGCAAAATCCTCGTGCATGGACACAATGACCATCACTTCGCCGGTGGTGGCGGAAATGCGCACAATCAGATTCCGCATGATGCCGGTCTGGCTGCGCAGATTGAAATACGAAATACCGTTGCGGATGCAGTATGCGTGGACAAAATTGCGGATTTGGTCCGACAGTTCGTCCTGCAGGTAGCAGTGCTCAATGTGCAGCACCTTGTCAAAACAGCCCGGAATGTGGAATCCCAGTGCACAGGCCGGCCGTTCCGATTCGCTTTTCTCCATGTCCTCCCGACGCAGCCAGGCCTTGTCGGAAAAGGTGTATTCCAGTTTGTTGCGGTACCGGATTGTGTTTTGGGAACCCAGAATGGGCGAAATCTCCGGAAGCGTCAGTTTGCCGATATGCGTCAGATGATCCGACACCTGTTTCTGCTTGTAGCGCAGCTGCGCTTCGTAGGGAAGCTGCTGCCATTTGCAGCCGCCACATACACCGAAAGCCTCACAGAAGGGTTCTGTGCGCTCCTGCGAAAGCGTTTTGTAGGCAATCACGCGGCCCTCCGCATAGTTTTTCTTTTTCTTGGTAACCTGGATGTCCACCACATCGCCCGGAACGGCGTAGGGTACAAAAACCACCATTTCGCCGTAACGGCCCAGGGCTTTCCCTTCGGCGGCGACATCGGTGATGGTGACGTCTTCAAAAATCGGGTTGGGTTTTCTCATGAAGTAGAAGGATAAAAAAAAGGAGAAATGAAAGGACCGGCCTTTCATTTCTCCCCGGGAGGATACAAACTTAATGCGATTTGATCAGATAGCTGTCGCTGATGGATTCATTGGTGTTCACCTTCTTGATGGTGTCGGCAATGAGGTCGGCCACACTGATGATCTTGATTTTGTCGCAAGGCTTCTTCAAAGGAATGGAATCGGTGAAGTAGATGGCCGTCAGTTTCGATTTCTCAATGCGCTCGGTAGCCGGGTCGGAAAGTACGGCGTGCGAGGCGAATGCGCGAACCGAAAGAGCGCCGGCATCCATCATGATGTCGGCCGCCTTGGTGATGGTACCGGCGGTGTCAACCATGTCGTCGAGCAGGATGACGTTCTTACCGGCCACGTCGCCGATAATCTTCATTTCCGATACCACGTTGGCCTTGGCACGGTGCTTGTGACAGAGTACCAGATCCACGTTCAAGTACTTGGCATAGCTGGCAGCGCGTTTGGAACCGCCTACGTCGGGCGAAGCCACTACCAGATTGTCCAACTTCATGGACTGGATATAGGGCAGGAATACCGACGAGGAGTACAGGTGGTCAACGGGAACATCAAAGAAACCTTGAATTTGGTCGGCATGCAAGTCCATGGTAATCAGACGGTTGATGCCGGCTACGCTCAAAAGGTCGGCTACCAGTTTGGCACCGATCGACACACGGGGTTTGTCCTTGCGGTCCTGACGGGCCCATCCGAAATAGGGGATGACGGGAATGATCTTGCGGGCCGACGCACGCTTGGCTGCGTCAATCATCATCAAGAGTTCCATCAGGTTGTCCGAGTTGGGGAACGTGGACTGAACCAAATAAACCTCGTCGCCGCGGATGGATTCCTCGTACGAAACGACGAATTCGCCGTCAGCGAAATATTGGATGTTCATCTCACCCAGTTTGCAACCCAAAGCCTGACATACTTTCTCGGCCATGTAGCGGGACTTGGTCCCGGAGAACACTTTGAAAGGAGCGTTTGCATTCATGGTATAGGCAACTTTAATAGGCGAACAAAGGATAGTTTTTCATGGTGTCGTTGACACGTTTGCGGACTTGGGCGATGTTGGCCTCGTCTTCCGGAGCGTTGAGCACTTGTTCAATCATTTCGGCGATTTCGACCATCAGGTCCTCCTTGGCACCGCGCGTGGTGATGGCGGGCGTACCCAGACGGATACCGGAGGTCTGGAAAGCGGAACGGCTGTCGAAGGGAACCATGTTCTTGTTGACCGTGATGTCGGCGGCAACCAGAGCCTTTTCGGCCACCTTACCGGTCAGGTCGGGATATTTGGTGCGCAGGTCCACCAGCATGGAGTGGTTGTCCGTACCACCCGAAATGATCTTGAAGCCACGCTTGATCAGCTCTTCGGCCAGACAGGCGGCGTTCTTCTTCACCTGTTTCTGGTATTCCTTGTATTCCGGCTGCAGGCATTCGCCGAAAGCGACCGCTTTGGCGGCGATCACATGCTCCAGCGGACCGCCCTGGATGCCCGGGAATACAGCCGAATCCAAGCAGGCCGACATCATCTTCACCTCACCCTTGGGTGTGGTAACTCCCTTGGGATTGGGGAAGTCCTCACGCATCATGATGACACCGCCGCGGGGACCGCGCAGGGTCTTGTGCGTGGTGGAGGTGACGATATGGGCGTAGTCCAACGGGTTGTTGAGCAGTCCGGCGGCAATGAGACCGGCCGGGTGGGCCATATCCACCATCAGGATGGCACCTACCTTGTCGGCGATTTCGCGCATGCGTTTGTAATCCCATTCACGGGAGTAGGCCGAACCGCCTCCGATGATCATTTTGGGTTTTTCGCGCAAAGCGATTTCCTCCATCTGATCGTAGTCCACACGGCCGGTTTCCTCCTTCAGGTTGTACTCGCAGGGCGTGTAGATCAAACCGGAGGTGTTCACCAGCGAACCGTGCGAAAGGTGACCGCCGTGCGAGAGGTTCAATCCCATGAACTTGTCGCCGGGGTTGAGCACTGCCAGGAACACGGCCGCATTGGCTTGCGCGCCCGAGTGCGGTTGTACGTTGGCCCAGGTGGCGCCGAAAATCTCTTTCAGGCGGTCGATGGCGAGTTGTTCGCTCTCATCCACCACCTGGCAGCCGCCGTAATAGCGTTTGCCGGGATAACCTTCGGCGTACTTGTTGGTCAGGCAGGAGCCCATGGCTTCCATCACCTGGTCGCTGACGAAGTTCTCGGAAGCGATCAACTCGATGCCCTTCAGCTGGCGCTGACGTTCGCGGGCAATGATGTCAAAAATAGCAGTGTCTCTTTTCATTTTATATGGTATTATAAATATTGTTATTTCATATTCTCCATGATGTTGTTCAGCTGCAGTTCATCCTGTACCAATACCTGGCGCGACTTGCTCCCGTCGGCGGCCCCTACAATGCCGGCCGCCTCCAGTTGGTCCATCAGCCGGCCGGCACGGTTGTAGCCCAGCGAGAACTTGCGTTGGATGTAGGAGGTGGACCCCGTCTGGTTCAGTACCACCATCCGGGCAACCTCTTCAAAGAGCGGGTCGCGGCGGGTCATGTCAACGCCCGACAGGTTGGTTCCTTCGGCATCGGAAGCGGATTCTTCGACGTTGGGGAGGCAGAAGGGGGCCAGGAAGCCCGGTTGGTCGCCGATAAAGCGGCAGATCCTTTCGATTTCGGGTGTATCGACAAATGCGCACTGTACCCGGATCGGATCGCCGCCCTGCGAGAAGAGCAGGTCACCGCGGCCGATGAGTTGGTTGGCGCCTGTGCGGTCAAGAATGGTCTTGGAGTCAACCGCCTGCATCACACGGAAGGCCATGCGTGCCGGGAAGTTGGCCTTGATCCGGCCGCTGATGATATCGGTGGTCGGACGCTGCGTGGCGATGATCATGTGGATGCCCACGGCACGGGCCAGTTGGGCGATACGGCAGATCGGCAGCTCCACTTCCTTGCCGGCGGTCATGATCAGATCGCCGAACTCGTCGATCACCACGACGATGTAGGGGAGGTAACGGTGGCCCTTTTCCGGATTGAGCTCGCGTTTGCAGAAACGTTCGTTATACTCCCTTATGTTGCGGACACGCGCCTGCTTGAGCAGGTCGTAGCGGTCGTCCATCTCCTTACAGAGGGAAGTGAGCGTCCGGGTTACTTTCTGTACGTCGGTCAGAATCGCCTCCTTTTCGTCGGCGATTTTGGTCAGGAAATGGTGTTCAATGCCTGAATAGATGCTGAATTCCACTTTCTTCGGATCGACCAGCACCACCTTGAGCTGCGACGGATGTTTCTTGTAGAGCAGCGAGGTAAGAATGGCGTTCAAACCGACCGACTTACCTTGTCCGGTGGCACCGGCTACCAGCAGGTGGGGCATCTTGCAGAGGTCCACCATGAAGATTTCGTTGGTGATCGTTTTTCCGATGGCCAGCGGCAGCTCCATATCGCTTTCCTGAAATTTTTTGGAGGCGATGATGGGGTACATGGGTACCATCTGCGGCTTTTTGTTCGGCACTTCGATACCGATGGTGCCTTTGCCCGGCATGGGGGCGATGATGCGGATGCCCAGTGCGGAAAGACTCAACGCGATGTCGTCGCTCAGGTTTTTGATTTTGGCGATACGCACACCATCGCCGGGGATAATCTCGTACATGGTGACGGTGGGGCCGACCGTGGCCTGGATATCCTTGACGGAAATGTTGTATTGGCTGAGCGCCTCGACAATGCGGTTTTTGTTGGCCTGTTGCTCTTCCAGATTGACCTCAATGGCCTGCTCCTGCTGGTTGAGCAGGTCGAAGGTGGGGAACTGGTAGTGGGCCAGGTCCTGCGTGGGGTCGTACAGGCCGTATTTTTCCACCAGTTGCTGGCTGAGCGGTTTGTCGATGATTTCCTCACCTTCCGCCTGTCCGGCGGCCGTTACCGTAAATCCGTCCTCCGTCAGCACCGGTGTGTCGTTGCCGGCGGCTCCGGCGGTAACAGGTGTTTCCGTTTCGGACAATTCATCGTCCTCTGGCTCCGTTTCCGCTTCCGGTTCGTCGGGCTCGGGGGTGGCGGCAGGTTGCGGCTCGTCCGCGGGACCATCCGGTTGTGTCTGTGGTTCCGGTTCACCGTATGCAGGTTCGTCGTCATCAGGAAGCACATCCAGCGGCTGGTCCTCTTCCTCTTCCTCCAGGGGTTCCGTGGGGGAATCCATCGGGGGAAGACTGGTCTTTTGAGGCAGTTTGGCGCGTTCCAGCGCACGCCGGATGGCGGGCAGGAAGGTGACAAACATGATGCTGCAGAAGACCATCAGGGTAGTGACCAGCAGAATGACCGTGCCGGTGATCCCCAAATGCAGTTCCCCGCGGGCGGCCATCCAGTCGCCGTGGTTGCCTCCCAGCCGCAGGTAGGGCGAAAGGGAGAGGGTAGGCAGGAACAATCCGAAGGCAACCGACCCCCAGATGGTGAAGAAGGCGCAAAGCACCAGCCTGCGGAAAATCCGCAGATGGTCCTTCTTCTGATGGAAGAGATAGGCGGAAAGCTGCAAAAGGAAAATGGGAATGAAGAAACCGCAGAGTCCGAACTGCCGGTTGATCATCCAATCGGCCAGTTGGGCGCCGGCCTGTCCGCAGACATTGCTGAAATGCTCCTTTCCGTCCCGCAGCTGTTCGGCCGACAAATCCAGCAGACTGTAATCGTCGCTGCCCGACAGCAGGAAGGAACCCATGGCGATGAGCATGTAAACGCTCGTGGCGAACAACACCACAGCCGCAATCGACTGCGTGGTTTCGTTGCGCAGGAAAGCCATCAGTCTGGTTGGAAATCCGGGTTTGTTTGCCGCTTTTGCCATAGTTAATCGGGAATCGTCGCAAAAGTACAAAAAAATAACCAATGTGCGGGGGAGCGGAAGCGTTGACTTATCAACAATTTTTGCGTCACCAGCAGAGTACGTACAGGTCTTTGCGCGGATTTATGAACATGGCGGGAACCGGACAGCGCAGATAGGCGTCCAGCTCCTTCGGCCCGAACAGCAGATCGTCCAGACCGTAATCGCGCGAAGTGGAGAACACCGCCAGTCCGGCCTGCAGTTCGCCGGCTTTCTGACAAGCCTCCCGTTCCACTTTGAAGCTGTCCTTCCGGGCCTTGACCACTTGGTATCTGAGGTTGAATTTGTCGTAAAGAGCGGTCATTTCCTGAATGTTGCGCGGGGTTTTGGATCCGTAGTCGTTGGCCTCGAGCAGGATGATCTCGCTGTGCAGGAAACGCCCCATGTTGGAGGTGTAGGGGGCTTTCTCACGTTCCTCCACCAGGTAGCCTACCGGGACTACGACCTTGTCCAGCGGATGGATTTCGGCACCCGCCTTTACGAGGATGAAGGGAATTCGGAGTTCGCGCAATCCCTTGAAAAACCGCATCGGCTTGGAAAAACCACCCTTCGGTGTGGTTTCGATCAACAGAATCGGGGTTTCGGTGCGTTCGGTCAGATCGATGACATCGTCGATGCCGCCTTGCACGCGCCATTGGCCGAAAGGCGCTCCGCAAGCCGCTCCGAACTGTTCTGCCCGGGCGTCGAAAGCCGGATCCGGTTGGTCGTTGAGACTGACCAGGGCCAGCCCCTTTTCATACCCGCGGGCCAGTTGTGCCGCCAGTTGCAGGGCGGAATGGGGGAAATGGACGCCGTCGGAGAGCACCAGAAAGTGCCGGGAGTATTCAATGTCGCGTATGTTCATAACCTGTCTGCTAAGGGGCGGCTCCGGCCGCGATAATTCGGTGCAAATGTACGTATTTTACAAAAAAGATGCTATCTTTGCGCCCATAAAAAAGGTCTGTCATGTCCACAAAACCCGCAATACCCAAAGGAACGCGCGATTTTCTCCCTGAGGAGATGGTCAAACGCAATTATATCTTCGATACCATCAAACAGGTTTATGCGTCGTACGGCTTCCGCCAAATCGAAACCCCGGCTCTGGAAAATCTTTCCACGCTGATGGGAAAGTACGGCGAGGAGGGCGACAAACTGTTGTTCAAAATCCTGAATTCCGGCAACTACCTGGCCGATGTGACCCCGGAGGAAATGGCGGAGCGGAATCCCAACAAGCTGATCAAAAAACTGTCGGACAAGGGTTTGCGCTATGATTTGACGGTTCCGTTCGCCCGTTTTGTGGTGCAATACCGCGAACAGATCAAATTCCCGTTCAAACGCTACCAGATTCAGCCGGTGTGGCGTGCGGACCGTCCGCAGAAGGGGCGTTACCGCGAATTCTATCAGTGCGATGCCGATATTGTGGGCAGCGATTCGCTACTCAACGAAATGGAGCTTGTGCAGATTATAGATACGGTGTTCACCCGCTTCGGCATCCGCGTCGCCATCAAGCTCAACAACCGCAAGGTGTTGGCCGGTCTCGCTGACCTGATCGGAGCTCCCGAGCGGATCACCGACATTACGGTAGCCATTGACAAACTCGATAAGATCGGGTTGGAGAATGTGAATGCCGAATTGGCTTCCAAGGGGCTGAGTACGGAATCCATCGACAAACTGCAGCCGATTCTGGCCATGCAGGGCGGTAATCGGGAGAAACTGGCCGCGCTCGGACAGATTCTGGCCTCGTCCGAAACCGGTGTCAAAGGGGTGGCCGAACTGCAGGAACTGTTCGACCTGCTCGATGGTGTGGGGCTTCACAATGCCGTCGAATTGGATCTGACGCTGGCCCGCGGTCTCAATTATTATACAGGTACCATTCTGGAGGTCAAGGCGTTGGATGTTGCCATGGGCAGTATTACCGGTGGCGGACGTTACGACAACCTGACCGGACTCTTCGGACTGCAGGGGGTGTCGGGGGTGGGCATCTCCTTCGGTGCCGACCGTATTTACGATGTGTTGAACCAGCTGGACCTTTACCCCAAATCGGCGATGGCCGGCACGCAGGTGATCTTCCTCAATTTCGGTACGGCCGAGGTGAAGGCCTGCCTGCCCTGGATGGCGCGTCTGCGCGAAAAAGGGGTGGCGGTGGAACTCTATCCGGATGCGATCAAGTTCAAGAAGCAGATGTCCTATGCCGATGAGCGCGGCATTCCGTTTGTCGCCATTATGGGCGAAACTGAAATCGCCAATCAAACCATTACGCTCAAAGACATGTCCAATGGAGAACAGCAATCGCTTTCGCTGGATGAACTGCTGAAAAAATTTGCGTAATTTTGTACAATAAAACGGATGGTATTCCGTTATACGGATAAATGAGGAAACTCAAAACCCATATTCTGACGGCATTGGCCACAGCGTTTCTGTTGTGGCCTTCGGTTGCGTGGGCGCAGTACAACAACCGTACAGTTCCCAATCTGCCACAGTCCGACCTGCAGCGTTGGCATTTCGGATTCATTCTGGGTATCGGGTTCGGCGACTTTACCACGACGGCATCCGATTACATTGACGCGGAGGGACATCATTTCGCCTCCGCCTCCAATGGGCTGGCACCCGCTTTTCAGGTGGGCATGATCGCCGATCTGCGTCTGGTGGATTACTTGAACCTGCGCTGCACGCCGATTCTGACGCTGGGTGAGCGCAAGGTGAACTACACCACCTTCGACGCTTCCGGCAATGTGGTGGGGGAGCAAAGTACGGTTTCCATCAAGCCCACTACGGTGGAAATCCCTTTCTATCTGAAATACAGTGCCAAACGTTACGGTAATTTCCGTCCCTACGTACTGGTGGGAGGTGGTCCGATGTTTAATCTGAACCTGAACCCCGAAGAGCCCATTCTGCTGAATGTGTTTGACGTACAAATCGGTTTCGGCTTCGGTTTTATGTTCTATACGGAGTATTTCCGGTTCTGTCCGGAACTGAAATTCTGCTTCGGTCTGCTGGACCAACTCAATCGGAACCACCCCGAAATAGAGGGTACGACCAATTTTGTATATACGGCTAGTGTTGACCGTCTTACAGCGCGTATCCTAACGCTTTCCTTTAACTTTGAGTAGTCCCGTCGGCCGGGTGGAGTCCCATTTGGGCGGCGGTTTCGAACATCAACCGGCGTGCCGCTTCATATTCGTTCGGAATGCGTCCGTCCAGGATGGCTTCCTTGATGACCGATTTGATGTCACCCACCTCGTGGCAGGGCGCCAGTCCGAAGGTTCGCATGATTTCGTCACCGCTGACGGGCGGTTGGAAGTTGCGGACATGATCCTTTTGTTCAATGTCTTTGAGTTTCCCGCGGACAATGAGCAGGTTCTCCTTGAATTTCTTGACCTTTTCCTCGTTGCGGGAGGTGATGTCGGCTTCGCACAGCGTCATCAAATCCTCGATATCGTCGCCGGCTTCGAACAGCAGGCGGCGTACGGCCGAATCGGTGATTTCGTCCTCAACCAGTGCGATGGGGCGCATGTGCAGGTCCACGATCTTCTCCACATACTTCATTTTTTCGTTCAACGGCATTTTGAGCCGCTTGAAGATGCGTGACACCATGCGGCTTCCGATGTAGTTGTGGTTGTAGAAGGTCCAACCGGCTTTGGGATCGAACTTCTTGGTGGCGGGTTTACCCACGTCGTGCAGCAGGGCTGCCCAGCGCAGCCACAGGCCGCCTCCGGCTTCGGCCACATGGTCCACCACCTGCAGCGTGTGCAGGAAGATGTCTTTGTGCCCTTTGCCGTTGATGACCTCCACACCCTTGAGTTTGTCAATCTCGGGCAGGACAACGGGCAGTATGCCGCTTTGGTCCATCAACTGAAACCCGACGGAGGGGCGGGGGGAGAGCATGATTTTATTCAGTTCGTCCACAATCCGCTCGGCCGAAATGATGCTCAGACGATTCTTGTTCTCGGTCAGCGCACGGAAGGTACGCTCTTCGATGTGGAACGACAATTGGGTAGCGAAGCGGATACATCTCATTATTCGGAGCGGGTCGTCGCAAAAGGTTACCGCAGGATCGAGCGGTGTGCGCAGCATCTTGTACCGGATGTCGCGCATCCCCTCGAAGGGATCCATCAATTCGCCGAAGTTGCGCTTGCGCAGCGAGAGCGCCAGGGCGTTGACGGTAAAGTCGCGCCGGTTCTGGTCGTCTTCAAGCGTGCCGTCCTCCACGATGGGTTTGCGTGAGTCGCGCTGGTAGGATTCACGGCGGGCACCGACCAGTTCGATCTCAATTCCGTGCCACTTGAGCTGGGCGGTTCCGAAATTTTTGAACACCGCCAGGTGGGTGTTCCGGCCCATCAGCTCCTTCAGATGCCGGGCGAATTCGATGCCGCTGCCCACCACCACCACATCGATGTCTTTGGAGGGACGCTGCAGGATCAGATCGCGTACATATCCGCCGATCACATAGCAATCCAGATCCATCTCTTCCGCGCACCTGCTGAGCAGGTGGAAAACGGGCTGGTCGAGGGCGGCTTGCAGATTCTCCGGCATGGCTGGGATATTAATGTATGTTAATCACCCGCAAAGGTACAATCTTTCGCCTTGTCATACAAAAAAAATAATTAACTTTGTGACCTTAAAAGCGTCTTATCACCAAAGGATGCGTTTACGCATGATGAAGAAGCGGACAATATATTTCGGATGGCTTGCGGGTCTGTTGCTGCTGACAGGCTGCGGACCGGCTGACGCGGATAGGGCGGAGGCGTTGCTCGCTTCGGCCGATTCGGCTTTTCAGGCGGGTCAACTGGAGAAGACCCTGCTTTTGACCGACAGTCTGGACCGTACTTACCGCCATGAAGTGGACTGCCGCCGCCGGGCGCACGTGCTCCAGGACCGGGTGCATCTGCGCCAGGCCTTGCGTAACGCCGCCTATTTCGACAGCCTGGTGGTGCTGCAGCAGGCATTGACCGACAGCCTGCGTGTTGATTTCATTCCGTCGGCCGATTCGGCCTATACCGGTCTGAAAGTGTACAACCACAAGCATCAGGTGCGCTGGTACTATCCGCACAACAACCTGTTGCTTGACATCAACGAGCGTGGTGAAATGACCTTGGTCAGCGTCTATACCGGCAGTATGCTGAAACACCACATGCTGCGGGTGTCGGCCGATGATTTGTTCGCCGAAACCGGTGATGTGCCCGAAGGCAATGCGTTCAATTACCGTTTTAACGACAGTGAGGGCACTCCCTGGGAATACGTTTCCTTCACCAGTCAGACGGAGAACGGCGTCATTGCCTTTCTGCACCAATATGCCGGCAGCCGTCTGAAGGTGACCCTGCAGGGGGAACGCAGTCGTTATGTCTATTATTTGGAGAAATCCGACCGGGAGGCGTTGGCCCGCGGCTATGAGTTCGCCCAGGCGCTCCGTGATTTGTACCAATGGCGCAAACAGGCCCGCCTCTCCAAGGAAAAAGCGGAATATCTAACCTCAAAATTAAGCGGATTATGAAAAAGTTCATCACTTTGTGCTGCCTGCTGGCGGCTGCGGTGGGCATGACGGCCCAGCAACGGCTCGATACCCAACAGTTTATCGACAAGATCTGGGATTTCAACCAAAACCAGGACAAGATCGTGCTGAAGACCGACAAACCGGTGATTCTTGATTTCTATGCCACCTGGTGCGGCCCCTGCAAAATGCTGACGCCCGAACTGCATGCCCTGATGAAGGCGCACAAGGATCAGATGCTGCTCTATCAGATCGATGTGGACCGTGACCGGGAACTGGCCAAGTTGTTCCAAATCCGGGCCATGCCGACGCTGTTCTTCCTGCATCCCGACGGAACGGTGCACCGCGAAGTCGGTTACCGCGACAAGGATGAGTTGGAGCAAGTGGTCAAAAAAGTCTTCAAATTGTAATTTCATACACTCATTAACAACAAATGGACAAAAACACCCTTATCGGTTTTGCGCTGATTTTAGCGATTTTAGTAGGTTATAGTTATTTTTCACGTCCGTCGGCGGAGGAGACGGCCCGTATGCAGGCCTATCAGGACTCCGTGGCGTTGGATGCGGCCCGCCGGCAGGCGGTGGCCGAAGCGGAGCTGCAGATGCCGGAAAGCGCTGCGGCGGCCGATACCGTACGTCCGGATTTGGGCGCGTTTACACCGGCGTTGTCCGGCTCGACCGGAACAGCCGTACTGGAGAATGACGAGATGGAGTTGACCTTTTCCGCCCAGGGTGGATCGTTGGTTTCCGCACGTCTGAAACAGTTCACCACCTTTGACAAACAGCCGTTGGTGCTGTTTGACGAGGCGGATGCCTCGATCAATTTCACGCTGGTGACGTCCGATAACCGCATTGTTTCGACCCGGGATCTCTTCTTTGAACCGGTTCAGCGCAACGACAGTACGTTGGAAATGCGGATCGAATTGGGTGAGGGCAGACGTTTCGCCTTTGTCTATCAGGTGCATCCCGCCTCTTTTATGGTCGATTGCACCGTGGAGTGCGAGGGAATGGGCGATGTGCTGTCGTCGCGCGGCTACGGACTGGATGCGGTTTGGAAGCAGCGGATCCGTCAGCAGGAGCGTAGCAACAAGTTTGAAGGCCGGTACAGTGGTGTTTACTACAAATACACCTCCGACGATGTGGAGCATCTCAAGGAGGACGGTTCCGACAGCGAGAAGCTGAGCGGCCGGGTGACATGGATTGATTTCAAGGACCAGTTCTTCTCAACGGCACTCATTGCCGGCCAGGGGAAGGATTTGACCAATTGCGAGGTAAAGCATGAAAACGCCAACCGCATCGGTTACCTCAAGGATTGTGAGGCCCGTTTTGTGCTGGATTTCGATCCCACGCAGCGGGAGGCGGCTTCGTTCAGTTATTACCTGGGCCCCAACAAATACAAGTACCTCAAGTCGCTTGACGAAGGCCGGGAAGGGGATGAGCGCCTGACGCTCGACAGAATTGTTCCGCTGGGATGGACGCTGTTCGCCTGGATAAGCCGCTATTTTGTGATTCCGGTATTCAATTTTTTGGAAAAATACATTTCGAACTACGGCATCATCATTCTGATTCTGACGATTATCGTCAAGTTGGTGATTCTGCCGCTCACGTACAAGTCGTACATGTCCACGGCCAAGATGCGGGTGCTGCGTCCGCAGATTGACGAGATCAACAAGCGTTTCCCGCCGGAGAAGGCGATGGAGCGCCAGCAGGCGACGATGGCGCTGTACAACAAGGCGGGGGTTAATCCGATGGGGGGCTGTCTGCCCATGCTGCTGCAAATGCCGGTCCTCATGGCGATGTTCTTCTTCCTGCCGACGGCGTTCGAACTGCGCGGACAGAGCTTCCTATGGGCACCGGACCTGTCGTCGTACGACTCCATTTTCTCGTGGGATGCGCAAATTCCGCTGATCAGCCGCTTCTACGGCAATCATGTCAGCTTGTTCTGCCTTTTGATGGCGGTTACCAATATTGTCTATACGAAGCTCAATATGGCGTCGCAGCCGTCGAACGACCAGATGCCGGGCATGAAGTGGATGATGTACATGATGCCGGTGATGTTCCTGTTCTTCTTTAACGAGTATGCTTCGGGTTTGAGTTATTACTATTTTATCTCTTCGTTGTTCACGATTGTGCAAACGTACATTTTCCGTTGGTGTGTGGATGATGAGAAGTTGCTGGCTCGGATCAATTCGAAAGCGGCCAAACCCCGTAAGAAGAGTTCGTTCATGCAGCGTCTGGAGGAGGCGCAGCGCAAGCAGATGGCGATGCAGCGCGAGGCACAGAAGAATGCCCGTAAATGATGATTATCTGCGAGGGGGATGTTCTTCGCAGACTGCTTAAATCGGTCAAGAAGAATATCCCCCTCGCAGACTGCTTAAATCGAAGAAGAATATCCCCCTCGCAGCGGAGCGGCTACAGCCAGAGCGGTAAAGCCAAAATGTCAGTCATGCCGGAATTGGCAAGGTATTTGCTAACCAAAGATGAAAAGAAAGAAAACCACATAGAACCATGAAAAAAGAAAAGGAAGATCCGATCGAAGAATCACAGCAAGTGCCTGAAAACCAGGAGCAGGAAGCAACCCCGAATACCGAAACGGAAGCCACGGCCGACAATCCGCTTGACAAACTGCTTGACGATTACGCCAAACTGAACGACAACTATATGCGTCTGTTGGCCGACTTTGACAACTATAAGAAAAAGACACTCAAAGAAAAATCCGATCTGCTCAAATACGGCGGCGAAAGCATTGTGCGCAACCTGCTGCCCATCATCGATGACTTTGAGCGCGCGATCGCCCATTTGCCGGAAGGCGACGATCCCAACAAGGAGGGCTTTAACCTCATTTACGGAAAGTTCCAGAAATTCCTGACCGACAACGGCATCACCGTCATAGACACTGACGGTGCCGTATTTGATACCGACCTGCACGAAGCCGTCACCACCTTCCCGGCTCCCGATGAATCCATGAAGGGCAAAGTGATGGACTGCACACAGAAAGGCTACATGTACCGTGACAAAGTGATCCGTTATGCCAAAGTCGTGGTTGCACAATAATCAGAGCCATGGAAAAAAGAGATTATTATGAGGTACTCGGCGTAGCCAAAACCGCAACCGCCGACGAAATCAAGAAAGCCTACCGCAAACTCGCCATCAAGTACCACCCCGACAAAAACCCGGGGGACAAGGAAGCTGAGGAGAAGTTCAAAGAAGCGGCGGAGGCATACGACGTACTGAGTGACCCGCAAAAACGTCAGCGCTACGACCAGTTCGGCCATGCAGGCATGAACGGCGGCGCCGGTGGTTTCGGCGGATTCCAGAGCGGCGGATTCTCCATGGACGATATTTTCGAGCAGTTCGGCGACATCTTCGGCGGGCATTTCGGCTTTGGCGGATCCCGGTCCGGCCGCGGAGGAGCGCCCCGTATGCATGGAGCCAACCTGCGGATCAAGATATCGCTTACGCTCGATGAAATTGTCAAGGGCGTGGAGAAGAAGATGAAAGTAAAGCGCCAGGTGGCCTGCCAGCATTGTCACGGCACGGGTGCCGAGGGGGCCGACGGCCTCAAGGAATGTCCGACCTGCCATGGTACCGGACGGGTGACCCGCGTGGTCAACTCGCTGTTCGGCCAGATGCAGACGCAATCGGTTTGTCCCGAATGCGGTGGCGAGGGGAAGAAGGTGGTCAAGCGCTGCCCGGAATGCGGCGGCACGGGCCTCAAGGTGCAGGAGGAGGTGATTTCCATCAATATCCCGGCCGGTGTGGCCGACGGCATGCAGATGACGGTTCCGGGCAAGGGCAACGATGCGCCGCGCGGTGGTGTGCCGGGCGATCTGCTGGTGTATTTTGAGGAACAACCGGACAAACAGCTGGTCCGCGATGGGGATGATTTGATCTACGATCTGCTCCTGCCGCTGCCTACGGCGGTGATGGGCGGTGATGTTGAGATTCCTGTGGTGGGCGGCCGTGTCAAGATTAAAATTGATGCCGGCACGCAGCCGGGCAAGGTACTGCGTCTGCGCGGCAAGGGTGTTCCGCACTGCCAATCCTATGGTACCGGCGATCTGCTGGTCAATATCGGGGTGTATATTCCGGAGCATATGAGCAAGGAGGAGCGCGAATTTTTCGAAAAATGCCGCACTTCCGACAGTTTCAACCCGTCGGAGAGCGCCCGCAGGAAATATTTCAATCTGTAAATGATGCAAGTTGCAGCTCTGGTTTCGGGAGGTGTGGATTCTTCGGTGGTGGTGCACTGTCTGAAGGAGCAGGGGATCGATCCCGTCATTTTCTATATCCGTATCGGTATGGAGGATGAGAACGGCTATATGGGCTGCAGTGCCGAGGAGGATATTGAAATCACGTCGTTTATTGCTAAAAAGTACGGTCTGAAGATGGAGGTGGTTTCTCTCCAGCAGGAGTACTGGGATAAGGTGGTGGCATACACGATGGATGCTGTCCGGCGTGGTCTGACGCCGAATCCGGATGTGATGTGCAACCGCCTGATCAAGTTCGGCAGTTTTATTGACAAATACGGTCGTGATTTTGACCAGATTGCCACAGGACATTATGCTACGACGACTTGGGTCGGGGACCGGAAATTTCTTTCCACTTCGCCGGATCCGGTTAAGGATCAGACGGATTTTCTGGCCCGGATTACGTACGACCAGTTGTTGCGGGTGATTTTCCCGATCGGACACATGTATAAGTACGAGGTGCGTGCGATTGCCGATAAGGCTCAGTTGCCCAGTGCGTTACGCAAGGATAGCCAGGGTATTTGTTTTCTGGGAAAGGTGAATTACAATGATTTTATCGAACGCTACCTGGGAACGAAGGACGGTCCGATTGTGGAGCGTGAAACGGGTCGGGTGCTGGGCCGTCACCAAGGTTTTTGGTTCCATACGATCGGGCAGCGCAAGGGGCTGGGATTGAGTGGGGGGCCATGGTATGTGGTGGCGAAGGATGCGGCTGAAAATGTGGTGTATGTTTCGCAGGGCTACGATGTGGAGGCTCAGTACGGCAAGGTGATTCCGTTGGAGGATATGCATTTTATTTCGGGCGATCCCTGGGGGGCTGCGGTGGAGCAGGGGGTGGATATCGCTTTTAAGATCCGCCATACGCCGGAGTTTACGCGGGGTAGATTGGTGAAGGAGGGGGATAAGTTCCGGATTTTTTCTGAAAATAAGATTCAAGGCATTGCTCCGGGTCAATACGGTGTGTTGTATGACCCGGACCACCGTATCTGCTACGGAAGCGGAGTCATCTGCCTGTGATTCTTTTTCTTACTTTACTTCGCTTCGACAGAGCGGAGAGGGGGTGTTCTTCGCAGACTGCTTAAATCGGTCAAGAAGAATATCCCCCTCGCAGCGTCTCATACCTTACGCTCCGCTTCGGGATAATGCTTGCTCGGTCAACGCAACTCGCTGACGCTCAAACAGCATTGACTTTCGCCGCATTATCCCTCACTACGCTGCCACACAGCAGAGAGGGGGATGTTCTTCGCAGACTGCTTAAATCGGTCAAGAAGAATACCCCCTCGCAGCGGCACATACCTTACGCTCCGCTTCGACAGTGTTTGGTAGTTTCGTACTTTTTTTGTACATTTGCTTTAACCAAACAAAAATACTATGAACAACACGATTCTCGTTCCCATTGATTTCTCCGATCATTCCTTCCAAACCGCGTTATTATCGCTCAATATGGCGGGAAGATTGTCGAAAAGTGTTGTTTTTCTGTATATTACCAACAATTTAGAAATCAAAATCGGAGAGCAGATCGACCGGCTGCAAGCCCAAATATCCAGTTGGATCACTCAAGGAAAAGCCGCAGAAGTTCCGTTTTCTATCGAAATCCGCAGCGGTGTGCCTGAAGAACAGATCAAGCAGTACATACAACATTACGAACCCTGGATCGTATTGATGAGCACCCGTGGCAAAGCCCGGAAAATCCAGGATCTGATCGGCAGTGTGACCGCCGAAGTACTGGACGGAGCTTCCGTACCGGTGCTGGCCATTCCTGAACAATACAGCTGGTCGTCACTTCGTGGTGTAAAACGGATATCGTATGCAACGAGTTTCCATTCGAACGAAGCGAAATTCATTCAGCTTTTGGCTGATTTGCTGCCCAAGGACAGTTTGGAATCGCTCACATTCATCCATTATCATAAAGCCGGGGAATCGTCTTATACGGATGACCAGCAGGCGTTGTCCGACGCTGTGTCGCTCATTTTCCCCAGTGTTCGGATGGAATTCCAATACCAGGTTTTCAAGGATGGATTTGAGGAGGATTTCTCCGAATTTCTGGCAACGGATCCGTCCGATTTGGTTGTCATCAAAAATTCTCACCGCAATATCATCCGCCGTACGCTGCACAGCGGTTTGGCAAAACGGCTTGCGTTCAACGCCGCCAAACCGATTCTCGTACTGTAATTCTCGATGATAATTCCTTATTTGTTTTATTTCTGTGTTTCTGTCAGCTTTTCTGTCAGCTGTTTATTCGGTAGGATGTCCGGCTGATGTGCTTTTTTCGCACTCTGATGCTGTTTTATTTATAGAATGGTATTTTGTATCATAATAAATATTATGTCAAATAGAATTTTTCGGGATATCCCCCGATCTTGTTTTCACAAATGATATTCTGATTATTGCAAGCGTTTTATGTTGGCTGGAATCAGTGTATCACGCACCCAGCTGAAATTGGGTTCGCAACGAAGAATCTTTTCGTAGTATGTTTGGACCATCCGATAGTCGCCCTGCTGTTTGTAACTGTCGGCCAGCATAAGCAATACATTCAGATACATCCAATTGTGTTTGCTCAGGCCTTGGCGCTCCATGATTTTTTCTGCCTGGTGGTATGCGGTTTGTGCTTCGGCTACGGAACCGCCCAGTACGGCTGGCAGAAAGTATTGGATGTTTCCGTACTGTATTTGTGCAAAATAATCGTCCGGTTGGTTGCGTCGCGCTGATTTTGCCAAGGATATGCAGCGCAGTCCGATGCGTGCCGCCCGGGCTGGATGCAGTTTTATTTCGTAGGCGTAAAATGCTGATTGATACGCTTGTATGCGGGTTTTGGAACCATGCGCTTTTGCATAGTTGTTCAGATCGTTTTGGCTGTGGTCCAGGTAGTTCTGCGCCAGCTGGTTGTTGGTTTCGGACAAGGCCCAGGCTACGAATCCGTATTCCAGATCCAATAACTGTTCTTGTTGCTGTTTGCTGCGGTTCGGTTGTTGCCGGATGCTGTCGATCTGTGTTTGCCACGATTTTATATCTTGCTGTATATAAGCTGAATATGCGTCTTTGTGCGCGGCTTGGGCCCAAATTGCTCCGCATAACAGCACTATCGTGGTCAGTTTTTGTTTCATTCCTCAAAGGTAATCATTTTACCTGAATCCACCAACGCAGCGTAGCGAGGGATAATGCGGCGAAAGTCAATGCTGTCTGAGCGTTAGCGAGTTGCGTTGACCGAGCAAGCATTATCCCGAAGCGTAGAGTAAGGTATGAGACGCTGCGAGGGGGTATTCTTCTTGACCGATTTAAGCAGTCTGCGAAGAACACCCCCTCTCCGCTCTGTCGCAGCGTAGCGAGGGATATGCGGCGAAGGTCAATGCTGTTTGAGCGTTAGCGAGTTGTGTTGACCGAGCAAGCATTATCCCGAAGCGG